>NZ_JBDGDM010000003.1:0-151430 GCF_040908885.1 Ruminococcus sp. RTP21358st1_G6_RTP21358_211008 | reverse complement strand
CTATTTAGTTTTCAAGGAGCGAAATTAAATAAGCAGAATCATAACGATTTTAAGTTGACACTATATTGCTAGCATTGCGGTCTGGTACCACAAAATTTTGCGAAAGACCTCATAACTAAAATCGGTAAAGAAGTATCGAAAGAGCGTCGAGTGCTAGGAATCGAAGAGACTAAATTGTTCCTTACATATGCTAAAGATCACAGATTCTACAATATATTCGTTGTGGCACTTGAGACCGGAATGCGAATCGGAGAGCTTAGAGGACTGTACTGGAGCGATATAGATTTTGAAAGACGAGCGCTACATGTGAGAAGAACAATGTGTCATATACATGGGGAGAACGGGTATTATTTCGAAGAGCACGAGCCAAAAACATTCAATGGAAAACGGTTAATTCCGCTTACAAATGCGTGTATTGATGCACTTATACATCAAAAGCTATTGAATGAAACTAGAATTAAAAAACGCAAATGTTGGGATTTTAAAGACCTGGTGTTTCCTACAAGCAGTGGTAAACCTTTTCAGGAGGTGGCAGCAATTGACGCAATAAATGAGATACTCAATAAAATGGAAGCTGATGGAATTCGTATAA
Source organism: Ruminococcus sp. RTP21358st1_G6_RTP21358_211008 (assembly GCF_040908885.1). Lineage (NCBI taxonomy): Bacteria > Bacillati > Bacillota > Clostridia > Eubacteriales > Oscillospiraceae > Ruminococcus > Ruminococcus sp. RTP21358st1_G6_RTP21358_211008. The sequence continues at coordinate 150,838 of NZ_JBDGDM010000003.1, read as the reverse complement.
AGAAATTCACTCCGCATGCGTTCAGACATACTTTCGCAACAAGGGCTATAGAGAATGGAATGAGCCCTAAAACGCTTCAAAAAATATTAGGTCACAGCTCATTGCAGATGACAATGGATTTGTACTGTCATGTCTCAGATGAGACTTTATTTGATGAGATGAAAAAGATGGAAAATCAAAATGGTGTAAAAGTGGTGTAGTAAAAAAAACTATAGTCTGAAAACCCTTGATTTTACTGGATTTCTAAAGTCAATCTTTAAGAAAAAGTTAATTTTATACATTTTACGCAACAAACATGGAAATTTGTATATGATTTTGGTATAATATGGAAAAATGCTTTTACAGTGGAAGAAGAAATGCTGTTATAATGAAACAAGATATGGGAGGAAAGGAATATGAAAAAGAGAAGTCGCATTCTGGTATTGATACTGACAGCCATGCTTTCCACAGAACCAGTCCAAATTGTATATGCGGAAACTGCAGAAGCGACGCCTGTGACTTCTGAAAGTACTTCCGTTAATCCAAAAGAGGAAAATGCAGATAACTCTGCAGTTGTTCCACCGAAAGCTGATCCTGGCTGGGTAGCTGTAGAAAAAGGGTATCAATGGCGGCAGGAAGATGGTACTTTACTTCAGAAATCGGGTTGGGTAACGATCAACGGCAGGAAATATTATCTCCATAAGAGTGGAATTCGCTATTCAGGCTGGCAGATATATAAGAACAAAAAACGCTATTATCTGTCGAATGGTGATGCGGCAAGAAACAGATGGATAAAATACAAAGGAAACTATTATTACATCCGAAAGAACGGAACCAGCGCGCCGAAGAGTAAATGGCTTACTGTGAAAGGTAAGAGATATTACATTGGAAGAAAAGGCTATCGGCTGACCGGTTTACAGACCATTAAGGGGAAGAAATACTATTTTAATTCAAAAGGTGTTCTCATCAGAAATAAAACCAGCTATAAGATAAAGGGAAAGGAATACGAGATCAATTCAGAAGGAGTTGCCATTCAGGTTTCTGCACTTAAAGCTGAGTGTATGCGAAAAGCAAGGAAATTTGTGGAGAAGCATACTGCTCCGAATATGTCCAACAGCCAGAAATTCAGAACCTGTTTCAATTATCTTATGGGCTATACTGATTTCAAGCCATGGATTTATCCTACTGATGAAGAGTTTAGGACTCAGATCTGGCCTTATCAGTCTGCCATTTACATGTTTGATAATAATCTTTCAGGATGCTGTTACGGTGTTGCAAGTGCAGTTGCTGCATGTGCCAAGGTTTTAGGATATGAGCCGTATGTAATTGCCACCACTGGCGATCATGGATTTGTAATGATTGATGGGCTTTATTATGACAATATGGGACCTTTGTTCGGGGCATCTACCCATTTTGCATATTCTGTAAGATCAAGTGTGAAATTTTAAGGCAGAAACTGCTTTAAAAATAAAAAGCGAAGTAACTATTCAGAAGACAGTATTCCGCAAGGTGCGCGAATTCATGCAAATCATGATTCAACTGAGAAGGTACGAAAAAGTTACAAAGCTAAAAATTTTTATAAAGGAGATTTAGAAAATGAAAAAGTGGAAAAAATTACTTCTTCCTGCAATGTGTGTATTTATGCTGCAGACACCAGTAATTGCAAATGCAGAGGTAGCTGGCAGCAGTGATGGAGCAGCCGCTGTAGTCGAAAATCCGGTTGCAGCTCCCACACCTGCATTATTAAATGGAATTATTAAGAAAGGTTCCAAAACCTATTATTACAAAGACGGCGTAATGCAGAAGAACTGCTGGAGTGCAGATAAGAAACAGTACTTTGGTAAAAACGGAGTGGCTTATGCAGCGCCGAAGGAGAGCGGTTATAAGAAAAATGTTGTAGTTAAGAAGATTGGCAAAAAGTACTATGGATTTGACCGAAATGGATATAAAGTAAAAAAAGGTGTATATGCAGACCTGAAAGGAACCCCTTATTACTTTGATAAGAATGGTGTACGTGTAGCCAAGAAGAGCAGCCAGCTGAAAAAAGCCAGCAAATATATGGAAAACGGTGTGAAACTTCGCAAACTTCTTGGCAAACCCTCCAAGACCAGATCCTATTCCAGCTGTATGAATGGTGTAAGCAAAGATATGAAACTGACATATGCAAATATCTATGTATCACTTGGAAAAAAAATCAGCGGTGGTGAAATCATATACGGTATTCAGCCCCGATAGAATATGCAGATTGCAAAAATGATATTTGGAGCCGGATTTTTAGATTAACGGACTCTAAATAATAAAAGAAATATAAGATTGGAGAAAATAAATATGAGAAAGATTACCAAAACATTGGCAGTTGTTCTGTCACTGAGTATGACACTTACAATGGGAACTCCTGTATTTGCAGAAGGAACCGCGGACAGCAGTACTACTGTGACAACTGTAGTTGAAGCTCCGGTTGTTACACCTACACCTGCGCAGGAAAACAAACCACCGAAAACAGGTTTCTACAAAAAAGCAGGTAAGACCTATTATTACAAGAATGGAAAACTTGTAAAAAACAAATATGGCTACAAAATCAAAAATAAATATTATCATATCAACAAAAAAGGTGTGGTAACCACAGCTTCCACAGCCGAGAAACTGGCAGCAATCCGACTTAAAAAATGCGGCGGAAACCTTAAAAAAGCATTTACCTGGAGCTCCACAAAAATTAAATATTTCGGCGGCGTAAAGAAACCGGGAAAAAGTAAGAATGCAGTTGAATATTATGCAGCGTATGGCTTTAAATATGGCAAAGGTGACTGCTATGTAATGGCTGCAACTTTTGCTATGATGGCGAAAGTAAAAGGGCTGAATGTTAAATTTGTTATGGGTTCTGTGCCGCAGCGCAACGGCAAAGACGGCGAGCATGCATGGTGCGAGATTAAATCCGGCAAAACCACTTATGTATATGATCCGAACTTTGCATATACATACCGCAATAACCCAAATGTCAACAGTGGATACAAATTCAAATACGGTGCTAAGGGAACTTACAAATATAATGAAAAAAGAACAAAAATCAGCTTCTGATTTTTTATAACTAAAAAGAATGACATAAGGAGATTGATCATGAAGAGAAAATTATTAATGGCATTATTAGCAGGCACATTAGCCATTGCAGCTCCGGTAAGCTGCTTTGCAGCAGAGACAACTGAAGCAGCTGAGGCAGATGCTGCAGAAGACAGCTCTGATGAGGAAGAGGATGCAGATGCAGAAGAGGCAGATGCGGAATCAGCTGATTCTGATGATGCAAAAGAAGAAAGGACCGCTGCCAAAAAGAAAGAAGACTTAAAAACAGTTGGCGAAAAGACAGAAGGCTGCATTGCTTTTAAACTGAGAAATGGTACAGGCAAAAAGATTACAGGACTTGCGATCAAGACTGCTGATGAGACAGAATTCCCTGAGAATATGATGGAAGCTGACGATGTATTTGAGTTAAAAGAGAAGAAGAGAGTATATTTTTCCAAAGAAAACAGTGAAGCAGAGACAGCGGAAGAAACTTCTGAGGATACTGCTCCAACTCATGATATGCAGCTTACCTTTGAAGACGGAACAACAGCAGATGTTCACGGTATTGTACTTGAGGATCTTGGTACCCTTACTCTTCGCGAGAAGGATGGAATTATTTATGGTACTTATAAACTGAAGAGCACCAAAGAGAAGAAGAGTACATACGATACTGAGAAAGCAATCGCTGACCAGGCAGCTGCTGATGCAGCCGCAGCTCAGGCAGCAGCAGACCAGGCGGCAGCTGCACAGCAGACAGAGAGTTATGATTACTCCTACGACAACAATGATTATTCCTATGATTACGGCGGTGGGGATGATTATAGCGGCGGTGATGACGGCGGAGACGGCTGCCTGGATAATGGTCTTTTAAATTAAAAAGATTTGCTTCCTATAGAGGGGCACACCATATAGGACTTTCAGTTGCTTTGCAACTCAAATACAGGACATGGCTCTTGCACTGTGAGGAGCAGTGCAGAGCCATGTCCGGTTTAGGAGAAAAATATGTCGTTAGTATCTAATCTGTTTATACTATTTGTGGCGGCAAGTGTACTTATTTACTATCTTGTCCCACGCAGATTTCAGTGGATCGTTCTTCTTGCTTTCAGTTATATCTATTACATAGCAGGCGGTCCCCGTTACGTTGTCTTTATTCTTTTTTCCACCCTTGTAACCTGGCTGCTGGCTCTTCTCATTGAAAAAACAGAAGGAAACGGCAATCACAAAGGTGCAAAAAAACTTTTAATTCTTGGGCTGATTCTCAATTTCGGGATGCTTGGCGTGGTAAAGTATACCAACTTTACAATAGAGAATATCAACGCCCTGTTTCATTTACATTTAAGAGGAATTGAACTTCTGTTTCCCCTTGGAATTTCTTTCTACACATTTCAGTCTTCCGGATATCTTCTGGATGTATATTGGAAGAGATGTAAGGCAGAAAGACAGCCGTTTAAGTATGCGCTGTTTGTATCTTATTTTCCCCAGATTTTACAGGGACCTATTGGTAGATACAGTCGTCTGGCAAACCAGCTTTATGCAGAGCACAAATTTGAAAGTCAGAATATTGTCAGAGGGTTTGAACGAATTCTCTGGGGCTTTTTTAAGAAGATGATTCTTGCAGATTGGGCTGCGGTTTTTTCAGATGCGATTTTTTGTGATCCGGAGAAATACAATGGAGTTGCTCTGCTTGGAGTATTATTTTATCTGATTCAGATTTATGCAGATTTCTCTGGTGGAATGGATGTTGTGATCGGTATTTCTTCTATGTTTGGAATTGAATTGGATGAGAACTTTAAAAGACCTTATTTTGCAGTATCGACTGCAGATTTCTGGCATCGCTGGCACATCACCCTTGGAACCTGGATGAAGGATTATGTATTCTATCCGGTTACATTATCTCGTTGGATGAGTAAATTCGGTAAGAAATGCAAAAAAGTATTTGGTAAGAAAATCGGCCGTGCTATTCCAATTGGTGCAGCAAATCTGATTGTATTTTTCCTTGTGGGTATTTGGCATGGAGCTGCATGGAAATATATCGTATATGGTATGTATAATGGTATCATTATTGCATTTAGTGGAATTATGGCTGATAACTATCGCAGTTGGAAGAAAAAACTGAATATTTCCGGTAAAGAAACCTGGTATTACGTATTTACAGTAGTCAGAACGTTTATACTGGTTCTTATTGGTAATTATTTTGATCGGGCAGACAGTGTAGGACAGGCTTTTCTTATGATGAAGCAGTCCCTGACAAGTTTTGCTCCATCTCAGCTTCTTATGATTCCGGCAGGTAAACAGGGGACTGCATTTACTCCTTATGCTCTTTTGATCATTGGTGTTTTATGTGTGATTCAGTTTATTGTCAGTGTACTTCAGGAAAGAGGAGTGAAAATTCGCGAGTCTCTTGCAAAGCTTCCTTTACCTGTTACAGCTGCCATTTATTTTTGCATGCTGGTATCCATTGGCTTGTTTGGTTCCACTGCAGTAGCGAGAGGTTTTATTTATGCACAATTTTAAGAAAATCGTAAAGACAGTACTGGTACTTGCTGTGTGTATAACACTTCTTGTAGGATTGGATATGGCGCTTTATCCATGTACCTTTATGAGGAATGATATTCATGCAGTGGTAAATAATCAATATGATGACATTATTCTGGGAACTTCTCACGGAATGACAGATATTGATCCGGCAGTAATGGAAGAAATTACAGGAAGAACTGGTCACAATATGTGCGTTGGAGGAGAATACGTAATTGACGCGTATCATATTGCGAAGCTGATTGCAGAGAAGCAGAAGCCTACCAGAATTATTTATGAAGTGGATCCGGAATATCTGGTTTCCAAAAAAGAAGAAGGAAACAATTATCTTCTGTTTTATCACGAGTTTCCTTTCTCAAAAGCTAAATTGGAATATTTCTGGAATTCTATTGCGGACTGCAATTTCAGAACTGTTCTGTTTCCGTGGTATGAATATTCACTTAGCTATGAGCTTGGAAAAGTAAAGGAAACTTTTTCTCAGAAATGGAATAAAGATTATGATATTTCCCATTTAAAGAGCGATACCCAGGAATACCATGAAAGTGGCCTGATTGAGCGTTATCCGGTTGATACAACCAAGCTGAAAATGCAGTCTATGAAGGATTTTACAGAAGATCAGGTAAACCCGCAGAATATGGAATATCTTGGAAAGCTGATTGATTTTTGCGCGGAAAATAATATTGAATTTGTAGCTGTAACTACTCCGATTCCAATTGATACACTGAAAGTTTACAGTGATAATTTTAATGCGGCTTCAAAATATTTGGGAGAGTATTTTAATCAAAAAGGAATTACTTACCTGAATTTTAATACACAATACTTCAAGGCATTTTCTCACGACTTAAGCAGTTATACGGACTATAATGGTCATATGAATGGAAATGCTGCAAAAGAGTATTCTAAAGTGTTGGCAAATATTTTAAACCAAATTTAATATATGGAGGTGTCATATGCCAAGAATTATGACAGATTTTCTGGATGATGCTGTAAAAACACATCCAAATAAAGCTGCTTTTACGGAAGAAGCAAGATCCCTTACATATAAAGAGCTTCAGGAAGAGGCTTACAGGATTGCAATGCCGATTATAAAGTCGGGATTTCGTAAGAAACCAGTAGCCCTTTATTTTGATAAATCCATTTACTGTATTTCATCAATGATGGCAGTCGCTTATAGTGGCAATTTTTATTCTGTAATTGATACGGAAATGCCGGTTGAGCGAATTAATAAAATATTTGAAGTACTTGAGCCAGAACTGGTACTTACAGACAGAAAGCATTTTGAAAATGCAAAAGAGTTTTTTTGTGAAGACAGGATTATTGTTACAGAGGAATTAAATGATTCTGAAATATTTGAAGAAACAATTGAAGAGAGTAAAGCAAAGATTCTGGAGACGGATGTGCTTTATGTCCTTTTTACTTCTGGATCGACAGGAGTTCCAAAAGGAGTAGTCACACCTCATAAAGCAATCACCAGTTACATAGTTGCATTGGTTTCAGACTATAAAATGGACGATACCTATGTACTGGGTGTTCAGGTTCCGTTTTACTATGTTATGACGGCTCTTGATATTTATGGAACAATTGCGGCCAAAGCACATGCTTACCTGATTCCCAAAAGCAAATTTCTTTTCCCAGCTTATCTGGTTCAATATTTGTACGAAAATAAGATTAATTTACTTAGCTGGGTTCCATCTGCACTTTGCATGATAGCTAATACAAATGCATTTTCTGTAGCAGATCTGTCAGCAATCAGACTCATTGTTTTCGGCGGTGAAGTTATGCCAATAAAACAGCTGAAGGCATGGCAGCAAGCGGTTCCGGATGCTGTATATATTAATGCATATGGTTCTACTGAGATTACAGATGGATGTACTTACTATATTGTAGACCGGGAATTTAAAGATGAAGATATCCTTCCAATCGGCATTCCGTACAGCAATTGTGATGTTCTTGTGATTGACGAGCATGGCAATCCTATAACAGAAGGTGTTGGTGAGTTGGTTGTCAGAGGAAATTCAGTAGGATATGGATATTATAAAGATCCCGAAAAGACCGCGGAAGTATTTATTCAGAATCCACTGAATTCCTGTTATCCGGAAACAGTATATAAAATGGGCGATCTGGTACGTTTCAATGAGTATGGTGAATTGGAGTACTATGGTCGCAAAGATTTCCAGATTAAATATATGGGAAGAAGAATTGAACTCGGCGAAATTGAGGCAAATGTAAGCAGCATTGATGGAGTAGATGAAAATTGTTGTGTATTTGATTCGGCTAAAAAGAGAATTGTGTTATTCTATTCTGGCGCAATTGACGATAAAACATTGCTAAAAACATTAAGGTCAAAATTACCGGATTATATGCAGCCAAGAAAAATCAATCATTTACCTGAAATGCCTCATAATCAGAATGGAAAAATTAACAGAAAACTTCTGGCAACACAGATTAGCTGAACAGTAACGTATAAAGAAGTGAAGCTTTCTTCGTATTGAAATGATTTAGGATTTGTGTTATGCTCGTAATTGGAAAATAAATGTATCCTGCTTCAGCAGGTATTTGTGCAAAAACGATAATTGGAAAGCGAGGAAACAAAAATGGACAAATTAATAGAAATTCTTGAGGATATTAAGCCAGGGGTAGATTATGAAACCTGTGATACTCTGATTGATGATGGTTTGCTTGATTCTTTTGCAATTTTGTCAATTGTCAGCGAACTTCAAGATGAGTTTGATATTGCTATTACTCCGGCAGATATTATTCCGGAGAACTTTAACTCTGCAACGGCGCTTTGGGAAATGGTCTGCCGTCTGAAAGACTGATTTGAATGTTGTAGTACATAAGGGGAAGAAAGTATGCAAAGGATAAGAAAAATTCTTGCCATTGCCGCGATATCTGTAATGACTGTTTGCACAGTACCTGTTCAGGCAGAAAATGGAGGTGCTTCTGATACAATTCAGATTCAGCCAGTGACAGTGAAGAAAAGCGGTCTTATAAAAGAAGGTACAAAATACTTTTTCTATGATAAGAAAGGCAATAAACTGAAAAGTAAATGGAAAACCATTCAGAAAAGACGTTACTATTTTAAAGCTGATGGAACAGCAGCAGTTGGTGGAACAAAAATTGGAAAATACACATATGTTTTTGATCTCCAGGGAAGATTGCTCAAGCCATCAAAGTCGAAAATTGTACAAGTAGGAAAGCAATTATATTATGTAAACAAAAAAGGACAGGCAATAAAAGGATTTTTCAAAATCGGAAACAAACTCTACAGAGGCGACATTAAAGGACGTCTGACAAAAAACAAAACGGTTGCAAACGTTACCTTTAACAGCAAGGGATATGCCAAAAATGATTTAAATGCCAAACTAAAGATGAAACTTATGACTATAATTTCCAGAATTACGACTACAGAAATGAGTAAATCTGAAAAGCTTTATTCCTGTTGGCGATATCTTACCAGCAGTGGAAATTTCTATTATTCAACATACTGGCCGGATCTGAATAAAAAAGGATGGCAGCGTGAGGTTGCATATAACATGCTTACTACAGGCGGTGGAGATTGTTATGGGTTTGCCTGCACATTTGCAGCGATGGCACGAGAATTGGGATATAATCCGTATGTAGTTCTTGGTCGCGTTTCTGGTACAAGAGATGGTGCTGCGGATGGTCTTACCAGACATGGATGGGTAATGATTGATGGAGCATATTATGATCCGGAAGCTCAGTTTGCGGGCTGGTATCGTGGTGTGTATGGTAATGGAAGTTATGATATCAATCATACAATCAGCCGCTATATAAGGTATGCTTCATAAAAATCTCTGTAACTGTAACATGATTATGAGATTGATCTTTTAACAGGTGCCAAATTTTATAGATTTTTTTACAATTCCATGGTATCATTATCTTAAATGAAGATAGTGTTTCCATGGGATTTTTTTTGAGGTGACGTATAAATGAAACAGCTAAGAGTGAATAAAATTACTGAGTATCTGGAAGCTAAGAAAAATTTTGAAAAGGATTATATTGGAATTGAAGAGCAGGACATAGATGATATAGATACAAATTATTTTATTGCGTATGCAATTTTCTTCGTTTTGTTTTGATGAAGATGAAAATGGGCATAAGAGTGTTATTGACGGTGTGGAAAGATTAACTACAATCCATGAGTTTGTTCAGAACAAATCATGGATGGACAATCAGGTTGGAGATGGTAAAAAAGTACTTGTTGGGAGAATTGGAGGTCATCCATATTAAAGAATGACGGTATAAAATTCTCGCAGGATTAAGGAAAGAGAGGATGTTAGTGAGTAATAGAGAGTCAGAATTTAGCAAAGTGCTCAACACGGGTGATGTTTTGGTCGTAGCATTTGGTGCTATGATTGGATGGGGATGGGTTGTGTCCTCTGGTCAGTGGATTACCAGTGGTGGAGTTCTTGGAACGGTACTTGGATTTATTATTGGCGGTATTATGATCTACTTTGTAGGTTTGTGTTATGCTGAACTGACTACCGCAATGCCGAAATGTGGTGGTGAACATGTATTTAGCTATAAGGCATTTGGCTCTATTGGAGCCTATATATGTACATGGTCTATTATTTTAAGCTACATTGGCGTTGTATGCTATGAGGCAGTATCATTTCCAACTATCCTTCAATATGTTTTTCCTAAAATAGCCAGAGGATATTTATATTCGGTTGGCGGATTTGATATATATTTTACATGGCTGCTTATTGCAATTGGAATGGCGCTGTTAATTCTATTCCTCAATATTATTGGAATGAAGAAAGCTGCAAGATTTCAGAAAATATTAACTTGTGTAATTGCGGCAGTAGGAATCGCACTGGTTGCAGGAGCTGCATATTCAGGAAACGTAAGCAATCTTCAGAATCAGTTGTTGATTGGAGACACCAGTGGCGAGATTATTCAAAATATTGCGAAAGTTGCTATAATGACGCCTTTTTTTCTTTTTGGATTTGATGTTATACCACAGGCAGCTGAGGAAATTAATGTCCCATTGAAAAAATTGGGGAAGATGATGATTTTTTCTATCATTATGGCAGTTTCTTTTTATGTTCTGGTTGTTCTGGCTGTTGGATATGTTATGGATGCAGGACAGATTAAGACATCGACGTCTTCCGCCACCGGCCTTGTAACTGCCGATGCAATGGGTGTTGCATTTAATAATGCTAATATGGCTAAAGTCCTGATAATTGGTGGTCTTTGCGGTATTGTTACCAGTTGGAATTCGTTCCTGATTGGCGGGAGCAGAGCTTTGTATTCTATGTCTGTTTCCTATATGCTTCCCAGGAAATTTGCTGTACTACATAAGAAATACAATACACCTGTGAATTCATTGCTGTTAATTGGGGCATTATCAGTTATTTCCCCGTTTTTTGGCCGGTCAATGCTTGTGTGGATTGTTGATGCAGGAAATTTTGCCTGCTGTTTTGCTTATTGCATTGTATCACTGTCCTTTATAGTTTTAAGAAGGAAAGAAGCTGATATGAGGAGACCATATAAGGTAAAACACTACAAATTTGTAGGAATAGTTGCAGTTATTATGTCAGGAACCATGTCCGCCATGTATATTATTCCGGAGACGAATTGTACATTGGTCTGGCAGGAATGGATTATTGTCGGTGGATGGATTCTTTTAGGAATTATAATGGCGTATATTAGTAAAAAGAAATATGGCGATAAATTTGCGAATCTTATAGAGTGAGAATAAGTTAAGTTCTATCTCGTTTTATTTATACAGGGGAAGAAAAATGGGAAAGAGAATGCAGGCTGGATTACCATTAAAGGGAAAAAGCTGGCATTAAATAAAAATGGAAAATTGTACACAAACCGTTGGTATAAGGGTTATTATCTTACAGCCAACGGAACAATCGCTACAAGTCAGATGGTTTCAGAGAATGTGTATGTAAATGAAGAGGGCAGGAAATGTGCCAAAGAAGAGGTACGTCTGGGAAAACTGAAGAAGAAACTCCAGTCCACCGTAAATGGGTACAGCGGCAACTGGTCTGTGTATGTGGAAAATCTGAAAACAGGGGATATTTTGTCTATTAATGAAACCAGTATGTATCCAGCCAGTGTGATCAAGCTTTTTGTTATGGAAGCAGTTTATGCCAGCGGCAATAAGAAGCGGATCAACCTGAATGGAACAGTGAAAAGTCTTCTGAACAGTATGATCACGGTCAGTGACAATGAGTGCTATAATGAGCTTGTAAGGACACTTGGAAATGTCAGTTTTTCATCAGGGTGCAATTATATTAACAGGTATTTGAAAAAGCAGGGGTATACGGGCACTGGAGTGCATCATTCTCTTCATCCAAGCAACAGTTATTATCAGAACGATGGCCTTGGAAGTAATCGAAGTTCTGCGAAAGACGTGGGAAAACTGCTGAAAAAAATATATAAAAATAAAGCTGTCTCCCGATCCTGCTCCAGGCAGATGTTAAATCTGCTTTTGAATCAGGAGCGCCGCTACAAGATTCCTGCAGGATTGCCTTCTGGTGTGAAATCAAGAAATAAAACAGGGGAGACAGACAATTACCAGCATGATGCTGCAATCGTATATGGCAAGAAGACGGATTATGTGATCGTGATATATTCCATGGCAAATGAATATACGGGCATAAATGGAATCAAGGAAATTTTCAGTATAGTGTATAATTACCTGAACTAGAGCGCGTTTGAAACAGGCTCTGGAGCCTGTTATTTCTCGGTTATCAGAATACATCGTGGAAGTGTGACCGGAAAACAAACCACGTACACATCATGAAAAATATTATCACCTATTTCTCTTGCAATCTCGTTATAGTTAGTTTATACTAATTACAGAGTTAGGAATGGCTAACCTAACGGTGTAAATCATTTGGACTCCTTATTATGGCAGAAAGACCGCTGACATAATATGATGCGGATTGCGGCTGGACTTTTCCGGGAAGCAGTTCGCGAAGGAGTTCCTTTGAAAAATGAAAGGAGTATACATACCATGGATTACTTAGAAATTGAGAAAGTCACTGGAAGAGAAATTATGGATTCCAGAGGAAATCCTACAGTAGAAGCAGAGGTTTATCTGGTAGATGGAACCATCGGCAGAGGAGCTGCTCCCAGCGGCGCTTCTACAGGCGAATTTGAGGCTCTGGAGCTTAGAGATAATGATAAGAACAGATACCTTGGAAAAGGTGTTACAAAGGCTGTAGAGAACATTAATACATCCATCAATGACACAATCTCAGGAATGGATGCATCCGATATTTATGCAATTGACAAGGCGATGATCAAAGCTGACGGAACCAAGGACAAATCAAACTTTGGTGCAAATGCAATCCTGGCTGTTTCCATCGCATGCTGCCGTGCAGCTGCAACAGCCCTTGATATCCCGCTTTATCGTTTCCTCGGTGGTATTTCCGGAAACCGTATGCCAGTACCGATGATGAACATTGTAAACGGCGGCTGCCATGCACTTTCCTCAGGACTTGACGTGCAGGAGTTCATGATCATGCCAGTTGGAGCACCAAGCTTCAAAGAGTGCTTAAGATGGTGTGCAGAAGTTTTCCATGCTCTTGCAGCTATTCTGAAATCAAGAGGACTTGCAACCTCTGTTGGTGATGAGGGTGGTTTTGCACCAGCTCTGAAATCTGACGAAGAAGCAATTGAGACAATTCTTGAGGCTGTTAAGAATGCAGGCTATGAGCCAGGAAAAGATTTTATGATCGCTATGGACGCAGCTTCTTCTGAGTGGAAGACTGGTAAACTTGGCGAGTACAAGCTTCCAAAGGCCGGCACTGTTTACACATCTGACGAGCTGATCGACCACTGGAAAAAGCTGGTTGACAAGTATCCGATCATCTCCATCGAGGATGCGCTTGATGAGGAAGACTGGGAAGGATGGAAGAAGCTTACCAAAGAACTGGGAGATAAAGTGCAGTTGGTAGGTGATGACCTGTTTGTAACAAATACAGAGAGACTTTCCAAAGGTATTTCTCTTGGATGCGGCAATTCCATCCTAATCAAGCTGAACCAGATCGGATCTGTATCAGAGACTCTTGAGGCAATCAAGATGGCTCATAAGGCTGGTTATACAGCAATTTCTTCCCATCGTTCAGGCGAGACAGAGGATACTACGATTGCTGACCTTGCAGTAGCATTAAATACCTGCCAGATCAAGACCGGTGCTCCGTCCAGAACAGAGCGTGTTGCAAAATACAATCAGCTGCTCCGCATCGAGGAAGAGCTTGGAGATGCAGCACTATATCCTGGAATGAGCGCATTCAATGTAAAACGCTAATGTTCCGCGAAGCGGTTACTAACTGCAAAGTGAACAGTGACAGATTTACGAGATGATTTCACAGATGTAATCTACCTTATCCCCCCCCTTAAGTAGTGTTATAGAAAGATTCCCCTGCCAGGAAAGCGTGGTTCCATGGCAGGGGAATTTTTAGGATTATTTATTGCGATTTACAGGTGATGTTCCGTGAATAATGTTACTGCAAATCGTACAATTATTTCATTCTGTTTTTACAGGAATACATATTTCAGAACAAAGATAACAGCCAGTGCATACATAAGCGGGCTGATCTTTTTGTCTTTAGCTTTTCCAGTACAGACGTTGATAATAACATAAGAGATAACACCAAGTGCAATACCTTCGGAAATGCTGTACAGGAACGGCATTGCAATGATTGCGATAAATGCCGGAATCGCTTCTGTAAGGTCGTCAAAGTCGATCTTGGTAACAGAGGTCAGCATAAGGAATCCAACCACGATCAGAGCCGGAGCTGTGGCGAAGGAAGGGATCGCCAGGAAGATCGGGGAAAGGAACAGGGAAAGTGCGAACAAAACAGCGGAAACAAGTGAAGTAAGACCTGTACGTCCGCCCTCTGCAACACCGGAAGCGCTCTCAACAAATGTGGTAACAGTAGAAGTACCGCACATAGCACCTACAGTAGTGCCAACAGCATCGGAAAGAAGAGCACCTTTGATTTTTGGAAGCTTACCGTCTTTGTCCAACATGTCTGCCTTGGAAGCAACACCGATCAGAGTTCCCAGAGTATCAAACATATCTACAAATAAGAATGCAAACATGATAACGATAAAGTCAAGTGAGAAAACTCCTGCGAAATCCATTTTCATAAAGGTAGGAGCCATACTCGGTACGGAAATTCCATTGGAAAAATCCGGGAGAAGACTGTAGAAACCTGCATCCGGATTTGGAACATAAAGCCCCACAAACTGACAAAGGATTCCAAGCGCCCATGTAATAAGGATGCCCCACAGGATACCACCTTTTACATTCTTTACAAGAAGAATGCCGGTAACCAGTACGCCGATCAGGGCAAGAAGAACAGTGATTCCAAGATAATTGAAAGAACCATCTGACATGGAGCCCTTAAAGGAGAACATGCTTACCAGTGTGGAATCATTGTTTACAACGATCTTTGCATTCTGCAGACCAATAAATGCGATGAAAAGACCGATTCCAACAGAAACTGCGTGTTTCAGTGTCATAGGAATGGAGTTAAAGATCGCTTCACGAACATTGGTAAGGGAAAGCAGGATAAAGATGATACCTTCCACAAATACAGCAACCAGAGCCTGCTGCCAGGAATAACCCATGCCAAGAACTACGGTATATGCAAAGTATGCATTCAGTCCCATACCGGGTGCCAGGACAAACGGGTAATTGGATAACAGTGCCATCAGGCAGGTTGCAATGAAGGATGAAAGTGCAGTAGCAGTAAAGACTGCACCGCGGTCCATTCCGGCTGCGGAAAGGATGTTGGGATTGACAGCGAGGATGTAAGCCATGGTCATGAATGTGGTAATACCGGCCATGATTTCGGTCTTCACGTCAGTGTGGTTTTCCTTCAGGTGAAAAAGTTTTTCAAGGTTCATAAATGTACCCCCTTCTTTTTACGGCAGCTTGTGTGCCGTTTTTTATATTTTACAGGAATGTTTTGGATGTTGCTTTGCCACGCCCGCAACGCGGATTCCTGCAAATTTCAGGTAGTGAACATTTGACAGAGGATAGAGCTTCGAAAAAATCTCTGCAAAATGAATATTATCATTTCAGGGCTTGTCACATCTTTGTGTGTTTGTTTATATATTTGGCTTTGTATTTAGAATATACAATTGTCTGATCTTTATACAGTCCATAATATCCGGAAGCCGCATAGCTGATAGAAACGGCAATCAGATAGAAGGACACTCCCTTAAAGCCAAACATTTCAAAGGCAATCAGAATAGAAGTAATCGGGCAGTTCGTCACACCACAGAAAACAGCAGCCATTCCGCAGGCTGCGCAAAGGGAGGGAGAAAGCCCTATCAGCTGTCCTGCCATGCATCCGAAAGTGGCGCCTACGCAGAAAGACGGAACGATTTCGCCTCCGCGAAAACCAGCCTTCATAGTCAGTGCGGTAAGGAGCATTTTCCAGAAGAAAGCCATATAATCGGTGTCTCCGGTCTCCACTGCTTTCTCAATAAGCTCAGCACCGGCTCCCATGTAATCCGTAGTTCCAAGAATCAGTGTAATAAAAATAACCAGAACGGCACCGGCCACTACCCGTGCATATTTATTAGAAAAAAACCGGCCGTAGAATCTGGCTGTCTCATTTAAAATAATACAGAAGACAATACTGATCACTGCACATCCAAGGGCTACAACGCCCATTTTCAGCCCTGTTTCCAGGGAAAGTGCAGGAATATTTACTACGTGAAAAGCTTCCGGCGTAACGCCCATACCAGCCGCAAAATGGGATGCGATCAAAGATGCGATCATACAGGGCATAAGAGCTGTATAATACATAACCCCTACACTGACTACTTCCAAGGAAAAAACAGCTGCAGCCATTGGTGTGCCAAATAGTGCAGAGAAAGCAGCACTCATACCACACATAACGATCACATGACGGTCTTCCTCATCAAGATGGATCCATCTGCCAAGAAGATTGGCAATGCTGCCACCCAGCTGAATAGCTGCACCCTCACGTCCTGCTGAACCACCGGCAAGATGTGTCAATGCAGTCGAAATAAAAATCAGCGGACCGGATCTCCAGGGCACATCATCCTGGGAACGGACTGTAGAAAGGACTTGATTCGTGCCGCCATCGTCTTTTCCGAATTTCTCATAAAGAAATACGATGCAAAGTCCGAACAGGGGCAGGAGAAAAAAGGTCCACAGATGTGCCTTGCGGTAACCGGTCACTGCCTTCAGCACAAAAGAAAACAAAGTACTAAAAGCTCCCGCTATACATCCTACCACCACTGCCAGAAGCAGCCACTTAAGCAGGTTCCCCATGTCACGTCTGATAGCTCCGGAATAATAGCGAAATTTGTCCTCCGGAGTCTGCCTGTTGTCTTTTTCCATATTATTTTCGTCCTCTCATGTATAGTTGTGACTTACTCCATTTTGTCACCTGAAATAATTGTTTGATATTACTGGAAAATTCCTTTTATAAATACGAATTTATGCGTATTTTTATTATACTATATACGCTCAGAAAAAGCGACAAAAATTTTTGAGAATTTCAAAAATTGTCTATAATTTTAAAGCAGATTGAAAAATGGAAACATAATTTATTATAAGTTTCTTTTTATCGGGGAAAATAATGGAAAAATCTTTTTATACCGGAAAAGGAATCGGTGTGTGTATTCTGGATACCGGGATTTATGAGCATATAGATTTTACTGGCAGGATCTGGACTTTTTATGATTTCCTGGATTTTAAAAGGAGACCTTATGACGATAATGGACATGGCACCCATGTAGCCGGGCTGGTGGCAGGAGATGGCACTGCTTCCATGGGAAAATACAGAGGCGCAGCACCTGGCTGCGGAATCATTGCGCTGAAAGTGCTTGACCGTTATGGAAATGGAAGTCAGGATGACGTGCTTCGGGCTCTTCGGTGGATTCGGGAATACAGGCAGCAGTACAGGATCCGGGTGGTAAATATTTCTGTGGGAACTACCTGTAACTCAAAAAGAAACCATGCCAGGCTTCTGGAAAGTGTGGAGCAGCTGTGGGATGAAGGAGTGGTAGTGGTCACAGCTGCCGGAAACCAGGGACCAAGGCCGGGCAGTATCACAGCTCCAGGAAGCAGCAAAAAAGTGATCACAGTGGGCTCCAGCGATTTGTTGGAAGGGCGCAGTGCTATTTCAGGGAGAGGACCAACGGCGGAATGCGTGTGCAAGCCGGATATTGTGGCACCTGGAAATAAAATTATGTCCTGCGTGCCTGGAAAACCTTATTCCTATGGTGTGAAAAGCGGCACCTCTATGTCTACGCCTCTGGTGACAGGTGCCATTGCCTGTGCTTTGGAAAAAAATCCTGCACTTACCAATACGGATATCAAAACTATGCTGATGAATAGCGCAGAGGATATGGGACTGCCTCAAAACCTGCAAGGGTGGGGGAAATTTAACCGCAGAAAGTTTCTGAAAATGTAAAAGCAGCCAATTGTGTGAAAAGGATTTCTGCTTAAGTGATTTGAAGAAATGTACGAAAAAGAATACACAAACTTTGATAAAGAATTATCACTTTACAGTATAAAAGCACTTGACGAAGTCGCTTTAAGTGAGTAAAATGGACAGCAAGAGTTCCAAGAGATGAGGAGGAAATATCTATGGAAAACAGACGTGTTTCTATGAATCGCCACACAAACCTGCTTCAGTTAGAGGAGCATATGTATCCGCTTGTGGATGTTGCAACTCCCAATGTATTCCGAAATCTTTTTCCATATTCTGAAGTACCGAAAATTGCATTCAACGACCGAGTTGTTCCACATCATATGCCAGATGATATCTGGATCACCGACACGACATTTCGTGATGGCCAGCAGTCCAGAGCACCATACAGCACTGAGCAGATCGTAAGGATTTATGATTACCTTCATAAGCTGGGCGGACCGGAAGGAAGGATCCGTGCTTCTGAATTTTTCCTTTACAGTAAGAAAGACCGTGATGCTGTTGAGAAATGTATGGAGAGAGGCTATGAGTTCCCTGAGGTTACCAGCTGGATCCGTGCAAATAAGAAGGACTTCCAGCTTGTCCGTGATATGGGTATGAGAGAGACCGGTATCCTGGTAAGCTGTTCCGATTATCATATTTTTTATAAGATGAAAATGACACGTAAACAGGCGATGGAGCATTATTTAAGCATTGTAAAAGAATGTCTGGAAATCGGTGTTTCTGTCCGTTGCCATCTTGAAGACATTACACGAGCTGATATTTATGGCTATGTTATCCCATTCTGCCTTGAGCTGATGAAGCTTCGCCAGCAGTACGGCATTCCGGTTAAGGTTCGCTGCTGTGATACCATGGGCTACGGTGTTAACTATCCTGGTGCCGTGATCCCTCGTTCTGTACCTGGTATTATTTATGGTATTATGGTTCATGCAGGCGTTCCTTCTGAACTGATCGAGTGGCATGGACATAATGACTTCTATAAGGCAGTCAGCAACTCTACAACAGCATGGCTGTATGGTGCGTGTGGTGTTAATACTTCTTTATTTGGTATCGGAGAGCGTACCGGAAATACACCTCTTGAGGCAATGGTATTTGAATATGCACAGCTTCGCGGAAACCTTGGAGGTATGGATACAACTGTTATCACAGAGCTTGCTGAGTACTATGAGAAAGAGATTGGCTACCACATACCGGAAAGAACTCCTTTCGTTGGAAAGAACTTCAATGTAACAAGAGCTGGTATCCACGCCGACGGACTTCTGAAAAATGAGGAAATCTATAACGTATTTGATACCGAGAAATTCCTGAACCGCCCGGTTGAGGTTGCCGTTTCCAATACTTCCGGAGCTGCCGGAATCGCACACTGGATCGACAGCCATTATCGACTGAAGGGTGACCAGAAGGTTGATAAGAACAGTGAGCTTGTAAAGATGATCAAGTCCTGGGTTGACCAGCAGTATGAGGATGGCCGTGTTACTGTGCTTTGCGATGCAGAACTGGAAGCAATTGTAGCAGAGACTTGCCAGAGACTTGGAATTACGTTAAAATAGGGTTGCTGTGGACATAGTTCACAGTTACCACAAAACATATACTAGGAGGTAATAATGGGTAAAATTCAAATGCAGACCCCTCTTGTTGAGATGGATGGGGACGAGATGACCAGAATTCTGTGGCAGTTGATCAAGGATGAGCTTCTTCTTCCTTTTATTGATCTGAAGACAGAATACTATGATCTTGGACTGGAATACAGAAATGAGACTGATGACCAGGTAACCATAGATGCAGCGGAAGCCACCAAGAAATACGGAGTTGCTGTTAAATGTGCCACCATTACCCCGAATAAAGCCAGAATGTCTGAGTATAATCTGAAAAAAATGTACAAAAGCCCTAACGGAACTATTCGTGCAATCCTGGATGGAACTGTTTTTCGTGCTCCCATTGTGGTAAAGGGAATCGAGCCATGCGTGAAGAACTGGAAGAAACCTATCACCATTGCCCGTCATGCTTACGGTGATGTATATAAGAATGCCGAGATGTACATTGACAAACCAGGAGATGCTATGCTGGTATTCAAAGGAGAAGACAGCGAGGAGAGGACGGAGCTGATCCATCACTTTGATACTCCAGGCGTGATCCAGGGTGTTCATAACCTGGACAAATCCATTACCAGCTTTGCAAGATGCTGCTTTAATTATGCCTTAGATACCAAACAGGATCTGTGGTTTGGCGGCAAAGATACCATTTCCAAAACATACGATGGCAAATTTAAAGAAATTTTCCATAATATTTATGAAGCTGAGTTTAAGGAAAAATTTGAGGCCGCAGGCATTACTTTCTTCTATAGTCTGATCGATGATGTGGTAGCTCGCGTAATGAAAGCAGAAGGCGGATTTATCTGGGGCTGTAAGAACTATGACGGGGATGTTATGAGTGACATGATTTCCTCTGCATTTGGTTCTCTGGCAATGATGACTTCTGTACTGGTTTCTCCAGATGGATATTATGAGTATGAGGCAGCTCACGGAACTGTACAGAGACATTACTATCGTCATCTGAAGGGAGAGGAGACCTCCACCAACTCTGTAGCAACAATCTTCGCCTGGACCGGTGCTCTGCGAAAAAGGGGTGAGCTGGATCAGAATCAGGAGCTTATAGAGTTCGCAGATAAGCTGGAGAAAGCAACCCTTTCCACCATCGAAGGCGGACAGATGACCAAAGACCTGGCACTGATTACTTCCTTAAAGGATGTAAAAGTCCTTAACAGCCGCGAGTTTATTCTTGCAATCAGAGAGAAGCTTGAGGCCATGTAATAAAACAGACAGCTTTTAAAAGTTGTTTGAAGTAAAAATGTTAATATTGTTATAAAAAAGAAACAGGAACGGTTTCGGATATTTATATTCGAAATTTGTTCCTGTTTTTGAAATAAATATGAAATGTAAGGCTTAAAAGAACAGGTTACTGGTATTTTATGCCAGCTCCTCCCATTTTTCATAAAGCCCTTCCAGTTCTTCTGCTATAGCAGCTTTTTCCCGGCTGAGCTTCGTGCATTCTGCCACATTCGTACAGATATCTGGCAGAACCATGGTTTCATCAATTTCTTTATCCCTTGCTTCCAGCTCTTCAATCCGTGCTTCCACTTTCTTCAGCTCATTTTCCCGTTTTCTCTTCAGAGCCTGTTCCTCTTTCTGCTGCTGCCAGGTGAGTTTGGTTTCAGAAACGTTTTCCTTAACTTCCTGAGCTGCGGTCTCTTGAGCAGGAGCATAAATCCGGGTCATCTCATCCTTCTTTTCCAGATAGTAATCATAATCACCGATATAATTGACAATGGCCTGGTTGGTCAGATCCATAATGCGGGTAGCAGTCTGGTTAATAAAATAACGGTCATGGGAAACGTAGAGGACAGTTCCTGTGTAGCTGTTCAGTGCTTCCTCCAGAATCTCCTTGGATGCAATATCCAGATGGTTGGTAGGCTCATCCAGTATCAGGAAGTTGGCTTCTGAGAGCATCAGCTTCGCCAGGGAAACACGGCCGCGTTCACCACCAGAGAGAGAGGAGATCAGCTTAAACACATCATCTCCTGTAAAAAGAAAAGCAGCCAGCATATTGCGGATTTCAGTCTCAGTGAGAGTTGGATATGTGTCTGATATCTCCTGGAAAATAGTTTTCTCCATATGCAGAACATGGTGTTCCTGATCATAGTATCCGATCTGAACCTTGGAACCCAAGGCAAAGCGTCCTGCATCAGCATCCACAATTCCATTGAGAATCTTCAAAATTGTGGTCTTACCAGTACCATTGTTGCCAATCAGGGCAACACGCTCCCCACGTTTGATTTCAAAATTAATATCTGTAAACAAAGTCTGTCCCGGGAAAGCCTTGGAAAGTCCTTCTACAGTAAGTACATCATTTCCACTGATAAAACGTGGTTCCAGGGAAATACGCATCTGGTTATCAATTTCAATTGGTTTCTCAATGCGCTGGATTTTGTCCAGCATTTTTACACGGCTCTCAGCACGCTTAATGGATTTCTCGCGGTTAAAGGAGCGGAGCTTGGTGATAACAGCCTCCTGATGTTTGATCTCTCTTTGCTGGTTCAGGTAAGCCTTGTACTGGGCGTCACGCAGCTGCGCTTTTTTCAGGGCATAAGCGGAATAGTTGCCTTCGTACATTCTCATCTGGGCAGCCTCGATCTCCACAATCTTGGTAACTACCTTGTCCAGAAAATAACGGTCATGGGAAACGATAAATACAGCACCCGGGTAGTTAAGAAGATAGGTCTCAAGCCATGCGATGCTCTCCATATCCAGATGGTTGGTAGGCTCGTCCAGAAGGAGAATATCCGGTTTGGAAATCAGAAGCTTGCCAAGTGCAACCCGGGTTTTCTGACCTCCGGAAAGGTTCTCAATCTGTTTGCCGTAGTCTTCTTCTTCAAATCCAAGACCTTTTAAAACTCCTACGATTTCACTTTTATAAGCGTAGCCGTTTTCCAGCTCAAACTGGTGCGTCAGGCGGGTATAGCTGTTCATCAGGCTCTCAAGTTTGTCGCCTGCTACGTATTTCATTTCCTGTTCCAGAGAACGGATCTTGTCTTCCATATCCAAAATGTACCGCTTGGTGGTCATCAGTTCTTCGTAAATGGTGTGATGACCGTGGATATCCTGGTACTGGGCCAGATAACCGATCTTCTTATCCTTGGCAATGACCACCTGACCGGAATCCGCGGAAATCTCCTCCATGATAATACGAAGAAGAGTCGTTTTCCCCGCACCGTTATTGCCGATGAGAGCGGCCTTTTCCCGTTCTTCTATGTGAAAAGAAGCATCCTGCAGGATTACCTTTTCCCCAAAAGATTTGCAGATGCTCTGACATGATAAAATCATAAGTTCCTCCTTAAAAAGGCGGTTCTGTATACACAGAAACAGCATTATTAGAATGTTCAATAGTATATTATACTTGAAAAATTTATTTTTTGAAAGAATAATTGTCAAATCACAAAAAAATTTGCAAAAATTTGTAATTCTGCACAACTTTAATTGACAAGAAAATAACATTTCGGTATAATTGACATAGTGTTACGCGGGCTGCCGATTACAGGTAATGTTCCGCGATGCGTTTTTAGCGGAAAATTACAGGCAGCGGAAACAAGGAGGGGAACATTTTGGATGCAAAAGAGATCTCAAAGGCGGTAATTAAGAGATTGCCAAGATATTATCGCTATCTGGGGGAGCTGATGGAAGAGAAGGTGGAACGTATATCTTCCAACGACCTGAGTAAAAAAATGCATGTGACTGCTTCACAGATCCGACAGGACTTAAATAATTTCGGTGGTTTTGGACAGCAGGGATATGGATATAATGTAGAATATCTTTATACAGAAATTGGTAAAATACTGGGACTGGACACTATTCATCCCATGATCATTCTGGGTGCAGGTAATCTGGGACAGGCACTTGCCAATTATGGAGACTTCGAAAAACGTGGCTTCCGCCTGGTAGGGATTTTTGACGTAAACCCGGTTTTGGAGGGGATTTCCGTTCGCGGGATTGAGATCCAGATGGTTAGCAGTCTCCCGGAATTTATCAGGGAGAATCAGGTGGAGATTGCCATTCTGACCCTGCCGAAGAATAAGGCCAAGGAGATGGCGAAGGTTCTTATTGACAATGGAATCAAGGCAATCTGGAATTTTGCCCATACAGATCTTGACGCCCCGGAGGATGTGATCGTAGAGAACGTTCATCTGTCCGAGAGTCTGATGGCACTGTCTTACAACTTAAGCCAGTATCGTAACGAACATAAAGAAAACAAAGAATAAAAGTCAAAGAGGACTGCTGCTTGTCTCGCTGAAGGATTTACAGGAGACCGGGCGGCAGTTTTGCATTAGGAGTGGCCTTATGAAAAAAGTTGTAACCTGCAGTCAGATGAAGCTGCTTGACCATGGCACTATTCATAATATGCATGTTCCCTCCCTGGTTCTCATGGAGAGGGCAGCACTTGCCACAGCAGAAGAGATCCGGAAATATCTGGAAAAGAAAAACGGTTCTGCTAATTTGAAAAAAGAACGGATTCTGACCGTCTGCGGATCTGGCAATAACGGAGGTGACGGCATTGCCATTGCAAGACTTCTGCATCTGGCGGGAATTCGTTCTGAGATTTATCTTGCAGGAAATCCGGATAAAATGACAGAAGAAACCCGACATCAGTGGGATATTGCCATGAGCTACCAGGTACCGGTAATGAATAACCCTGTATGGGATGAATATACTGTTATAGTAGACGGAATTTTCGGCGTTGGACTCTCCAGGGAGATTATCGGGAATTACAAAGAGATAATTGACCATATGAATGAAGCTCCTGCGTATAAAGCAGCGGTGGATATTCCGTCTGGCATTCATGGAGATACGGGAGCTGTTCTTGGAACTGCTTTTGAGGCAGATCTTACCGTAACATTTGCGTATAAAAAATGTGGGCTTTGTCTGTATCCGGGAAGAGCTTATGCTGGCAGAACTGTGGTGGCGGATATTGGGATTTATGACCGGGACCGTGATGGCAGTGAGCTTGCAAGCAAGGCTGCCTGGTATATGGAAAAATCTGACGTAAAAACTCTCCCGGCAAGAAAACCATGGGGAAATAAAGGAACATTTGGCAAGGTCCTTCTTGTGGCGGGTTCGAAGGGAATGTGCGGAGCAGCCTGTCTGAGTGCCAGTGCAGCACTTCATGGAGGCGCCGGGATGGTGAAGATCCAGACTGTGGAAGAGAACCGGATTCCTTTACAGAGCCTTTTGCCTGAGGCAATGCTGACCAGCGAATTTGATGAGGAAGCCAATAGGAAAAATTTAAACTGGTGTGATGTGCTGGTAATCGGTCCAGGGCTTGGAACAGAAGGCTCAGGAAAGGAAAGAATGCTTTGGTTCCTGGAAAACGGAGCAAAAGCAGGAAAGCCTGTTATACTGGATGCAGATGGTCTGAATATTCTGGCAATGCATCCACAGTGGATGAAATTCATAGGGAAACAGACCATTCTCACTCCCCATATGGGCGAGATGAGCCGTCTTTGCGGCTTGGATGTATCAGAACTAAAGGAAGACCCTGTAGCCTGTGCTTATCAATATGCAGAGAAAAGTGGCGGTGTTCTGGTACTGAAAGACGCATGTACAGTAATAACTGACCGGAATGAAAAGCTGTATCTGAATCTTTCTGGTAATTCGGGAATGGCCACAGCAGGAAGCGGAGATGTACTTTCCGGTATTATCGCAGCTGTTCTCTGCATGTATTTAAGCTGTGAGGAAGAACAGGAGCTTTCCTATAAAGCTGCCCTGGCAGTATATATTCACGGTCTTTGCGGTGATATTGCCAGAGAGAAAAAAGGATCTCACGGCATGACGGCGAAGGATATGATCGAAGCACTGCCGGAAGTTTTGAAACTGGCAGAAGTTCAGAGTAAAGAATGAGAATTGTGACGTACATTTTGCAGAACGCCTTTTGGGGCATGCTCTGATAAATTTAGAAAATCGAGGAAAATGTTATGGAAAAATACAGCAGAATCAAAGCATTGATTTCTCTTGACGCAATCAGATATAATTTTGAACAGATGAAGAAGAACATAAAAGAGGGTACAAAGATCATCGCAGTGATCAAAGCGGATGCATATGGTCACGGTGCAGTACCTATTGCGAGAATGCTTGAGGAATTTGATTATATATGGGGATTTGCTGCGGCTACAGCCCAGGAGGCATTACAGCTTCGAAGAGCCGGGATCACAAGGCCGATTCTGATCCTGGGGCTGGTATTTGAAGAATATTATAAAGAACTTGCCGAAAATGATGTGCGCATGGCCGTCTGTGATTATGAGACCGCCAGGAAGTTTAACAAAGCTGCTGAAGAAGCGGGCAAAAAAGGTCTGATCCATCTGGCTGCTGATACAGGCATGACCAGGATCGGATTTAAGGACAGAGAAGAGAGTCTGGAGGAAATCCGCAGAATTGCAGCTCTTCCCAATGTGGAAATTGAAGGTTTATTTACTCATTTTGCAAGAGCAGATGAATACGACCGCACCCCGGCAATGGTTCAGCTGAAACGATATCTTGATTTTGCTGATCTTCTGGAAAAAAATGGAATCCATATTCCACTGCATCACTGCTCCAATAGTGCCGGAATAATCCGTGTACCGGAAGCCAACCTGAACATTGTCCGTGCAGGAATTACCATTTATGGAATTTATCCCTCTGAGGAAGTGGAAAAAGACATCGTAATGCTGAAACCTGTAATGTCACTGAAGAGTCATGTTTCCTACGTGAAGGATGTGGAGCCGGGGGTTCAGGTAAGCTACGGTGGAACCTACACGACAGATCATGTTACAAAGATGGCAACAATTCCTGTGGGATATGCAGATGGATACCCCAGAATGCTTTCTAATAAAGGCTGGGTTCTGATCCATGGAAAAAAAGCGCCGATCTGTGGCAGAGTCTGCATGGACCAGTTTATGGTAGATGTGACAGAAATTCCGGATGTAAAGACAGGGGATGAAGTGACACTGCTTGGAAAAGATGGGGATGAGGTTATCAGTGCAGATACACTGGGAGATCTGTCCGGCCGTTTTTCTTATGAATTTGTATGTAATATCAGCAAACGTGTGCCAAGAATCTATATCCGCGATGGGAAAGAGTGCGGCGAGCTGACATATTTTGACTGAGCATACCCAGACAAATTGTGACGCGTATCCTTTGGAAAGCCTTTTGCAGGTATGCGTCAGGTAAGAACAATACAGACGGAAAGGGTTCCGTTACCGGCTTTTATAAGAACCCGTAACGAATTACGGGAAAAATACCACACATGTATACACATGAAAAAAGTTGGAAATACTTATTTTCAGAAAAGTAAAAGTAAAACGGAGTGTGAATTGTGTGGTAATTAAAAGAGGGGATATTTTTTATGCGGATCTTCGGCCCGTGGTGGGAAGCGAGCAGGGAGGTATCCGACCGGTACTTATTATTCAGAATGATGTAGGCAACAGACATAGTCCTACCGTGATCTGCGCAGCTATTACATCCAAAATGAACAAGGCGAAGCTGCCCACCCATATTGAGATTGATGCATCGGCCTATGGAATTGAAAAAGATTCTGTAATTTTGTTAGAACAGCTTCGCACCATTGACAAGAGAAGATTAAAAGATAAAGTATGTCACCTGGATGGTCCTATGCTTGACAAGGTGAACCATGCTCTTGAAATCAGCCTGGAGCTTACATTCTCTTGACGAAAAGAAACTTTAGTGATATAGTTGTAAAGTCTCAGCGGCATTGACTGCCGCAATTGCACATTCGTGCTGCTGTGGAATAAGGAAGCAGCAGTATGTTTTCGTTACTGCGAAGGTAATAAGCAGTAACGCTGTCTAGGAGGAACAAAGGTTTAATATATGGAATCTGGCAGTAGTATGCCCCTGGCGGGCTTTGTCATTTTATTATTGCTTTTGTGGCTGAATGGTATTTTTTATGGATTTTCAGCTGCAGTGCACAATCTGAGCGAAAACGAAGTGGAGAAACGGGCGCAGGAAGGAGATAAGAAAGCAGTCTTTCTTCTTTCCCTGATCAACAATCCTGTTTCATTTGTCAATGCGATTCCGCTGATTGTTATGGCTTCCGGAGTCTGTTTCGGAGCATTTATCGTTCCATGGGCTACCGAGACCTTTCATCCCTACATAAAGCATTTGGCTGCATTGATCCTAGTGCTTGCACTGGTGATCATTCTGCTTGCGTCTCTTGGTATTCTTACATTCAGGAGAATCGGAACCTATCACCCGGAGAAATATGCATATCGGTATATGAAGATTGTGGGATTTTTTACCAGGATCCTGTATCCTTTTACTATGTGCGTAACCTTTATTGCCAAGCTGGCAGCAAGGCCATTTGGTGTTGCTTTTAATCAGTCAGAGGATCCGGTGACGGAGGAAGAGATCATTTCCATTGTAGATGAAGCCCATGAGCAAGGTGTCATTGAGGAAAACGAAGCAGAGATGATCCAGAATATCATGGAGTTTACGGACACTGAAGCCAAGGACATTATGACGCATCGCAAGAATGTGATCGCATTTGATGAGGAGGACAATCTTCAGACCATTGTGGATACCATGCTTGAGAAAGGAAATTCCCGTTATCCTGTATTTAGAGAGACGATAGATAATATAGTAGGAATTATTCATTATAAAGATGCTTTGAAATTTCTCACCAGGAATTCCTGGGCGAAGTTCAAACCCCTTAAGGATCTGCCGGGATTGATCAGAGAAGCTTCTTTTATTCCGGAGACAAGGGGAATCAGTGATCTTTTCAAATCCATGCAGATGAAGAAAATTCATATGGCAGTGGTAGTGGACGAGTATGGACAGACTTCAGGAATTGTCTCAATGGAAGATATTCTGGAGGAAATCGTAGGAGATATTCTGGATGAATACGATGAAGACGACAGTACGTTCCGGACGCAGAAGGATAACAGTGTGATCATTGACGCACTGGCGTATCTGGAAGATGTAGCGGAAGAGCTTGGAATTGATTTCGGTAAAGTGGAATTTGAGACCTTAAATGGTTATCTGACGAATCTTCTTGGACATATTCCCACAGAAGATGATCTGGATAAAGAAATTGTTGTAAACGGCTACCGTTTCAGAATTCTTTCCCTTGGCAACAAAACCATCGGAAAGGTGCGGGCCGAAAAGATAAAAAAAGAACCAAAAGGAGAGGATAAGAAATGTCAGGACATTCAAAATTCGCAAACATAAAGCACAAGAAAGAAAAAAACGATGCTAAAAAAGGAAAAATCTTTACCATCATCGGTCGTGAGATCGTAATGGCTGTTAAAGCAGGTGGTCCGGATCCGAACAACAATGGTAAGCTTCGTGACGTTATTGCAAAGGCAAAGGCAAACAACATGCCAAACGATACCATTGAGCGTGGTATTAAGAAAGCAGCCGGTGCTGATTCCGCAGACAGTTATGAGAAAGCTGTATACGAAGGATATGGTCCGAATGGTGTTGCCATCATCGTTGAGACTCTGACTGATAACAAGAACCGTACAGCCAGCAACGTAAGAAACGCTTTTACAAAGGGTAACGGAAGCATTGGAACCCAGGGCTGTGTATCCTATATGTTCGATCAGAAGGGTCAGATCATCATTGACAAGGAAGAGTGCGAGATGGACGCTGACGAACTGATGATGACCGCTCTTGATGCAGGTGCTGAGGATTTCAACGAAGAAGAGGACAGCTATGAAGTTCTCACTGCTCCGGATGATTTAGGTGCAGTACGCGAGGCTCTTGAGGCCGCAGGTGTTCCGCTTCTTGAGGCACAGGTTGCCATGATCCCGCAGACAACTGTTGAACTGACAGATGAGAAATCCCTTAAGGATATCCAGAGAATCCTTGATCTTCTGGATGATGACGACGATGTAACAGATGTATGGCATAACTGGGACGAATAATTTAATCAGATTTGCAGATACTACCTCCATACGATTGTATGGAGGTATTTTTATGCAGCAAAGAGAGGATAATGAAGCCGAAAGCGAAAAAAAAGAATCTGTGGAAAAAGAAGAACAGCAAAATAAGCAGATCCGTGATATGGGACAGGTTATTTTAAATGAGAATTCTAATAAATATAAAGTGGAACTTCTGACGATCATCGGTGAGGTAGAGGGGCACGAATCGGCGCCGTCTCACAGCAAAACTACAAAATACGAGCATGTTTTGCCAAAACTTGCCATGATCGAGGATGACAAGTCTGTGGACGGGCTTCTGGTTTTGCTTAATACTGTGGGCGGTGACGTGGAGGCTGGTCTTGCCATTGCAGAGATGATCGCCTCTTTAAGCGTGCCAACAGTGTCCCTGGTACTTGGAGGCGGTCACTCCATTGGTGTTCCCATGGCTGTTTCCGCGGATTATTCTTTTGTAGTTCCCAGTGCCACCATGGTGATCCACCCTGTTCGCACAAATGGCATGTTTATTGGCGTCGCCCAGTCCTACCGCAACATGGAGAAAATCCAGGACCGGATCACCACCTTCATTTCCAGTCACACTCACATGTCCCAGGAAAGACTGGAAGAACTGATGCTGGACACTACGCAGCTGGTAAAAGATGTGGGAACTATGTTAGAAGGTCCGGAGGCAGTGAAAGAAGGTCTGATCGATGAAGTTGGAGGAATGAAAGAAGCTCTTGGGAAATTATATGAATTAATTGGTGAAGAGAAAAGCAAATCCCCTGAAAAATGAAAAATTATACATTTTTTGGAAAAATATAAGAAAAACAGGAGAATTTTATTTTACTAACCTGTCTTTTTGTGCTATAGTGTTATAGGATATGACCGACACAAGTGTCCATACAGCGGACATATACATGAAGTGACGGTTAAATATAGGTTACTGCCCGCGGAGTGAGCAGCAACAAATATAGTACTTCAGGAGGGAACTATGTATAAGATACTCAACGCAGAGAAACTTTCTGCAAATGTTTTTCTTATGGATGTGGAAGCTCCTCGTGTGGCTAAGCATTGTCTGCCTGGCCAGTTCGTCATCGTGAAGATGGACGAAGTAGGAGAGAGAATTCCGCTTACAATCTGCGACTATGATGCAGAGAAAGGTACTGTAACAATCGTTTTCCAGCCGGCTGGTGCTTCAACAACCAGAATGGCCCAGCTGAAAGCAGGCGATTACTTCGAAGATTTTGTTGGACCTCTGGGACAGCCATCTGAGCTTTGCCATGAAGATCTCGAAGAGCTTAAGAAGAAAAAAATCGTTTTCGTAGCAGGTGGTGTTGGTACAGCTCCTGTATATCCTCAGGTGAAATGGCTTCACGAGCATGGCATTACCGCTGATGCGATTGTTGGTGCCAAGACAAAGGATCTCCTTATTCTTGAGGACAAGATGAAAGAAGTATGTAATCTGTATGTTACTACAGATGATGGTTCTTATGTACGTAAAGGTATGGGTACAGATGTACTTCGTGACCTTGTGCAGAATCAGGGCAAAGAGTATGATCTCTGCGTTGCAATCGGACCGATGATCATGATGAAATTTGTCTGCCTGTTAACAAAAGAACTGAACATTCCTACAGTTGTCAGCATGAACCCGATCATGGTAGACGGAACCGGTATGTGCGGAGCCTGTCGTTTAATGGTTGGCGGCGAAGTGAAATTTGCCTGCGTAGACGGACCGGAATTTGATGGACATAAAGTTGATTTCGACCTTGCCATGAAGAGACAGCAGATGTATAAGACCGAAGAGGGACGTGCTCTTCTGAAGCTTCAGGAAGGCGATACCCATCACGGCGGATGCGGACATTGTGGAGGTGACAAATAATGGCAGATGTATTAAAGAAAGTACCAGTCAGAGAGCAGGCTCCTAAGGTTCGTGCTACTAACTTTGAAGAGGTTTGCCTTGGTTACAATAAAGAAGAGGCAATGGAAGAAGCAAACAGATGCCTTGGCTGTAAGAAAGCAAAATGTATGGAAGGATGCCCGGTATCTATCAATATCCCAGGCTTCGTTCATGAAGTAAAAGAAGGAAACTTTGAAAAAGCTTACCAGATCATCGGTGAGTCCAGTGCTCTTCCGGCTGTTTGCGGACGTGTATGTCCTCAGGAGACACAGTGCGAGGGTAAATGTATCCGCGGTCTGAAAGGGGAAGCTGTTTCCATTGGTAAACTGGAGCGTTTCGTTGCTGACTGGGCGAAGGAGAATGGTATCAAACCAGTTCCGGCTGCACAGAAGAACGGACATAAAGTTGCAGTGATCGGTTCCGGTCCTTCCGGACTTACCTGCGCCGGAGATCTTGCAAAGATGGGTTACGATGTAACAATCTTCGAGGCACTTCACAAAGCTGGTGGAGTTCTTGTTTATGGTATTCCGGAATTCCGTCTTCCAAAAGACAAAGTAGTTGCAGCAGAGGTTGAGAACGTAAAATCTCTGGGTGTTAAGATTGAGACCAACGTTATCATTGGTAAATCCGTAACAATCGACGAGCTTCTTAAAGATGAGGGATTTGAGGCTGTATTTATCGGATCCGGTGCCGGACTTCCAATGTTCATGGGAATCCCGGGTGAGCAGGCTAACGGTGTATTCTCCGCTAACGAGTACCTGACACGTAACAACCTTATGAAAGCATTCCGTGAGGATTATGATACTCCGATCGCACATGGCAAGAAGGTTGCTGTTGTTGGTGGTGGTAACGTTGCTATGGACGCTGCAAGAACTGCACTTCGTCTTGGCGCAGAGGTACATATTATTTATCGTCGTTCAGAAGCAGAGCTTCCTGCACGTAAAGAGGAAGTTCATCACGCAAAAGAAGAGGGCGTACAGTTTGATCTTCTTTGCAATCCTGTTGAGATCCTTACAGATGACAAAGACTGGGTAACCGGTATTAAATGTATCCGTATGGAGCTTGGCGAGCCGGATGCTTCCGGAAGAAGACGCCCTGTTGAGATTCCTGGCTCTGAGTTTACCATCGACGTGGATACTGTTATCATGTCCCTTGGTACAAGCCCGAACCCGCTGATCTCTTCCACAACTATCGGCCTTGATGTAAACAAGAGAAAATGTATCATTGCTGACGAAGAGTTTGGTAAGACTTCAAAAGAAGGCGTATATGCTGGGGGAGATGCTGTTACAGGTGCTGCCACTGTTATCCTTGCTATGGGAGCAGGTAAAGCAGGTGCACGCGGCATCGATGAGTATATTAAGAGCAAATATGCAAAATAAAAGCTGCTGGCCTCAAAATGGACAGTAACAAATATATGCACCTTTTTTCTGAGAAGTAAGAAGGTGTGAGTTCCCTGTCTGGGATTTCGGTTTGAAATCTCAGGCAGGGTTTTTTCTATATATTATAGCGTGTTTGAAAAATCATTCCTGCAATCTGCAGACAAAACAGTCGTTCGATTAAAGTTGTATCTTTGCCTGCTTTGTGGTATAATAGGTACGCTTGACGGGTTTTCGCGGCCCGTCTTATCCCAAAGAAAAGGAAATATTGAATATGTCAGTTTTACAGGCGATTTTATTAGGAATTGTTCAGGGAATCACGGAGTTTCTTCCTGTGAGCAGTTTCGGACATCTGGCAGCCATAGAAAATGCAATGGGAATTACACGAAACACTGCAGTCCTTTTTGAAGTGCTTCTTCACATAGGCACGATGGTGGCAGTTTTTTTTGCATTCCATGAGGATCTTCGCCGGATCGGAGAGGAGCTTCTGGGCATGATCATGGATATAATCGGGAATGTAAATATCTATTTTCACAACAGGAAAACCGGTGAGAATCTCCACTATGCCAGAGTGGTGCACGGAACATACCGTAAATTTACAGCGATTATGGCTGTATCATTTATTCCCACAGCATTGCTTGGATACATTTGCAGAAGACTGGTGACAAGAGCGGCGATTTCCCCGCTTCTTCCAGGAGCATGTATCCTTGTGACAGGAGTGTTTCTTCTTGTGACAGACCTCAGTAATATCGGTGGAATCAAGACACCGAAAGATGTGACTTATGACAATGCCATGTGGATTGGAATTTGTCAAGGGATTTCCGTATTTCCAGGTATATCCAGATGTGGAATGACGATTTGTGCAGGCTTATTATGCGGTTTCAGCAGGAAATTTGCAGTGAAATATTCTTATCTTATCAGCATTCCGGCAGTTCTGGGCTCTCTTTTTCTGGAGCTTGGACAGTTTACCACGCCAAAGATGAGTGTGTCTCTTGGATTTACCTATGTCTTTGGTATGATCGTGGCGGGAGTAGTTGGATATTTTATGATACGCAATCTGCTCCGCATTTTACAGCATGCGAAACTGCGCTATTTCGCATTTTACTGTTTTGTGGCAGGAGCCATAGCGCTTATTAGCAATTTTGCATAACTGTCCGGCAGGAAAGCTTACAGAAACACGGATCGGTTACAAATTTGCCTGAT
The DNA here is from genome assembly GCF_040908885.1 of Ruminococcus sp. RTP21358st1_G6_RTP21358_211008. Classification (NCBI taxonomy): domain Bacteria; kingdom Bacillati; phylum Bacillota; class Clostridia; order Eubacteriales; family Oscillospiraceae; genus Ruminococcus; species Ruminococcus sp. RTP21358st1_G6_RTP21358_211008. The sequence goes on along the minus strand of NZ_JBDGDM010000003.1, from coordinate 116,866 downwards.
GAAGGGGGAACTTTTTAATGGCAGCGTCTAATACGCCGAAGAAATCAACAACCAAACGTGGTACATCCGCGAAGAAAAAATCTTCCGCACGTACTCAGTCTAAAAAGAATACAGCAGGAAAGCAGTCAATATCCAGCGGCTTTCAGACGGAAATCATACTTCTGGTGCTGATGGCGGCAGCGATCATTCTTATGGTAAGTTGTGTCGGACTTGGTGGAAATGTCGGAGGAAGCATCAGCAAGGTACTCATGGGAGTAATGGGACTGATGGCTTATATTTTTCCCGTTGTACTTTTTATTATGGCAGCATTTCTGATCTCCAATAAGGGAAATGTGCTTGCTTATAAAAAAACAGCCGCCGCCGCAGTTCTGTTTCTGATCTGCTGTGGACTGGCACAACTTTTTACAGAAGGCTATACAGAAAGTACAACTCTTGCAGAATATTACAGGATCAGTTCTGAGTATCGTACTGGTGGCGGAGCCATTGGAGGCGCAATCTGTATTTCTACAATCTCCGCATTTGGAACCATCGGTGCTTATGTGATCATTGTACTTGTGATCCTTGTATGTTTGATCCTGATCACGCAGCATTCTTTCCTGGGATTTTTGTATAAGGTTTATGATAAGATCCTGGAAGCTGTGAAGGGGCAGCAGGCGCTCTATCAGGAGGGAGCACCGGAGCGTCAGCTGAAGAAGCAGCTGAAAGTCCAGCAGCGCCAGCTGGCAGCCCAGGAGCGCCGTGAGAAAAGGATGCAGGAGCTGGAAGCTGCACTTGCCGAAGAAGGGATTGCTTCAGATATGGTGGAAGAACCATCCCGTTTTGAGAAAAAGGCAGCCAAACAGAAAGGGAAAAAGGCTTCCAGGACAGCTGGAAATGATTCCAGGGCAAATTCCCGGATGAGAATGCGTGGAAATAACCAGACCCGGGGCAGAAGAGGAGAAAACCTGGATTCTACAAGCTTTCTTGCAGGGACAGATTTATTTGAAGATAGAAATTCCGAGGAAAGCGGGGAATCTGTGGATCAGGAATTTCCTTTAAATCCAGAGAATGCCATGAATCCGGGAGATGCAGGATCACTGGAGAATATGACTACAGTGAATGGAGAATTTTCCGAGAGTGCTTCTGCTCAGAATCTTCCGATTAATACAGGAAAGTATGTGGATATCAGTGAGTATCGGGTCCAGGATGATAATCTGTCAATTGATGACAGAGAATCACAGGAGGAAACACAGCTGCAGTTTGCAATTCACCGTTCTGAGCCAGAGCAGTCAGACGAGCCAGATCTGAATACGAGCGCCTCCTCTGGACAAGATGATCCTGTACCGTCATATTCTATGGAAAAGGATACCACGGAAGAGGACGGTACTGTCTATATGAAAAATCCAGTTAGCAGTGACCAACCAGCTGAGGCAGAGGAAGAAGAAAACAGTTATGATGGAGTGGATTTTAATGAAGCTATGGCTACCATGCAGAATGCAGTTGCTTTGACGAGAGATACTTCTGGCGCAGCAGGTGGCGCTGCCCATGGATCTCCTGTGGCTTCTGGCGCCCACACTTCTGAGGCTTCTGGTGAAATGGCAGTGAGGAATGAAGCTGCGGATGAAACTGCTTCCCGTCAGTCTGCGAAGAATCCTAAGTCTTCCAGGCAGGAGATTGCCAACGGAATTGTAAATATCCAGCATGAGATCAACACCCAGGAAGCGGCGGTGAAAAAGGAATATCAGTATCCGCCTGTAAATCTTCTGAAACGTGGAAATGGGAAATCCCAGGGAGACTCTGATTCCCATCTGCGAAAGACAGCTCAGAAATTGCAGGAAATCCTGTATAATTTCGGAGTAAATGCCAAGGTTACAAACGTAAGCTGCGGACCTACAGTTACCAGGTATGAGCTGCAGCCGGAAATGGGTGTAAAGGTAAGCAAGATTGTGGGACTTTCCGATGATATCAAGCTGAATCTTGCCGCACCGGATATCCGTATTGAGGCTCCGATCCCCGGCAAGGCAGCTGTAGGTATCGAGGTACCCAATAAAGAACACAGTGCAGTTATGCTACGTGATCTGATCCAGAGCCCGGAATTTATGAATGCCAAATCCAAGCTGGCCTTTGCTGCTGGTAAAGATATTGAGGGTAAGACGATCGTGGCAGATATTGCCAAGATGCCCCATCTTCTGATCGCAGGTTCCACCGGATCTGGTAAATCTGTTTGTATTAATACACTTATTATCAGTATTTTATATAAAGCCAAGCCGGACGAGGTCAAGCTGATCATGATTGACCCGAAAGTGGTAGAGCTTAGTGTTTATAATGGTATCCCGCATCTGTTCATTCCGGTTGTCACAGATCCGAAGAAAGCTGCCGGGGCTCTGAACTGGGCAGTAAATGAGATGAGTAACCGTTACAATACCTTTGCAGAGTATGGGGTACGAAATCTGGAAGAGTTTAACCGTAAGATCGAGAAGATGAAGTTTCCGGAGGGAGAGCAGCGCCCTGAGAAAATGTGCCAGATCGTCATTATCGTAGATGAGCTTGCAGACCTTATGATGGTAGCACCAGGAGATGTGGAGGACGCTATTTGTCGTCTGGCCCAGCTGGCCCGTGCTGCAGGCATCCATCTGGTTATTGCTACCCAGAGACCGTCTGTCAATGTTATTACCGGTCTTATTAAGGCGAACATGCCGTCACGTATTGCCTTTGCAGTCACTTCCGGTGTGGATTCCAGAACCATTCTGGATATGAATGGTGCTGAGAAGCTTCTTGGTAAAGGAGATATGTTGTTTTATCCGCAGGGCTACCAGAAGCCTGCCAGACTGCAGGGAGCCTTTGTTTCAGATGATGAAGTCAGTAGTATTGTGGATTTCCTTGCAGATAAGAATCCACGGACAGATTACGACAATAAGATTGAACAGCAGATGAACAATGCAGTCCTTACGGCAGGTGGAAGCTCTGGCGGCAATGAGCGGGATGTCTATTTCGAGCAGGCAGGTAAGTTCATTATTGAGAAGGAGAAGGCTTCCATCGGTATGCTGCAGAGAATGTATAAGATTGGATTTAACCGCGCAGCCCGTATTATGGATCAGCTGTGCGATGCCGGGGTTGTAGGGCCGGAAGAGGGCACCAAGCCTCGTAGGGTACTTATGTCTATGGAGGAATTCCAGACATACGTAGAAGAACATTTGTAGGAAATTAATTTATGTTATGAAAATTTGTATATGAATAATAGCACAGAACCTGTCTAAATACGTTTAAAATAAACTATGAGGACGGATTATCAGAAGTATGAATTTGGAGTAATAGTTAAGAAAATATAATTCATGTAAAGGAGACAATAGAAATGGTAAAACATATGGTAATGTGGTCATTTAAAGAAGAGATTCCTGAGGAGAAGAAACCTGAATTAAAAGCACAGATCAAAGAGCATCTTGAAGGTCTGGTTGGTGTTGTGCCAGGGCTCATTAAGGCAGAGGTTGTTACAGACCTTCTTCCATCCAGCACACGTGATTTATGTCTGATCACTGAGCTGGAAAGCGCTGAGGCACTGGCTGCCTATGCAGTAAATCCGAATCATGTTCATGTTGCGGACACTTACGTAAGACCAAATGTATGCGATCGTGTAGCAATGGACTTTGAGGTGTAAATGGAAATTCGTATTATCACAGTTGGAAAAATTAAAGAGAAGTACCTGAATGATGGAATTGCAGAGTACGCCAAGCGTCTTGGCCGCTATTGTAAGCTGAATTTTATCCAGGTGCCAGATGAGAAGACTCCAGATAAAGCTTCCGATGCGCTGAACCGTCAGATCAAAGAGACGGAGGGCAATCGGCTTCTTAGCCATATCCGCGATACAGATTACGTGATTGCACTTGCTATAGAAGGTAAAATGCTGGATTCTGTAGAGCTTTCTGACCTGATTTCCAAATTAGGCGTTCAGGGAAAAAGCAGCATTGCCTTTGTGATCGGAGGATCACTTGGGCTTTCTGATGCTGTTTTGAAACGGGCAAATTATAAGCTCAGTTTTTCAAGAATGACGTTTCCACACCAATTGATGCAGATGATTCTGTTGGAACAAATTTACAGGGGATATCGGATTATGAATCATGAGCCTTATCATAAATAATGAGATTTCATTTTTGTAAAGTTTCATAAATGATAATTGCAGACACAAGAACTCCCAGATGTTAGAGCATGTTTGAGGTAGCTAACATCTGGGAGTTTATTAATTTACATGAGCAATCAGTCCAAACCTAAAGCAACGTTTATGTAAGTTTCTGGCGATTGCTGCCATAACGCGCAAAACGTGTGGTGTACGGTTTGTTAAAGCTTGCAATATATTTGAAGATAAATTTGGGAGTGGTACTTAAATTCCACTTGTGCGGATAGATTCCACAGCCTCTTTGATTTTCTCTGGTGGAAGTACCAACGCGAAGCGCACATATCCTTCCCCATGAGGACCAAAGCTTGCGCCAGGAGTAACGATGACACCGGCTTTTTCCATTAATTCCATACAGAATGCCATGCTGTCCGTGCGTTTTCCAGGAAGCTTTGCCCACACGAACATAGTTCCTTTACCGTTTGGCTTCTCCCAGCCGATGGAAGCAAGTCCGTCGCATAGAGCATCACGGCGTGCCTGGTATTGTCTGCATTGTTCTTTTACGCTGTCCAGAGGTCCCTCCAGAGCAGCGATAGCCGCTTTCTGGATTGGCAGGAACATACCGAAATCGATCTGGCTGCGAAGCTTTTTTAGAGCAGAGATGATTTCTGGATTTCCAATGAGAAAGCTGATTCTGGCGCCGGTTACGTTAAAGGATTTGGAAAGGCTGAAAAATTCAACACCAATCTCCCGCGCGCCAGGAGTGGCAAGAAAACTTCCACCTTCCACGCCATCAAAGATAATATCGCTGTATGCATTGTCATGGATAATTAAAATATCGTATTTTTTTGCAAATGCAACAATTTCTTCATAAAGTCCCGGTGTGGCAATGCTTCCTACCGGGTTGGATGGAAGAGAGACTACCATGTAACGGGCCTTGCGAGCCACATCTTCCGGAATATCCTTTACATATGGCAGGAAATCATGCTCTGCTACAAGCGGGTAGTAGTAAGGAACCGCGCCTCCTAATTTGCTTCCTGCTGCGAAAACCGGATAGCACGGATCTGGAAGAAGAACCACGTCTCCCTCGTCGCATAAAGTCATGCCAAGATGTCCCATGCCTTCCTGACTGCCATAAACGGACATTACCATATCCGGTGTGATTTCCACATGGAAGCGCTTCTTGTAATATGCACAGACCGCATCCAGAAGCTCAGGCAGATCGCGGAGACTGTAACGCCAGTTCTGATCGTCAGCAGCAGCTTCCATCAGTGCTTTCTTAATATGATCTGGTGTATGGAAATCCGGCGTTCCAACACTCATGTTGTAGATCTTCTTTCCCTGTTTCTCAAGTTCAAGCCGCCTTTCATTGAGCGCGGCAAAAATTTCATCTCCAAATAAATTCAGTCTTTTGGAAAAATTCATCGTAAGTAAGCCTTCTTTCTCTCAAAATGCCAAACCAATAGGTTTATGCTAAAATCCTGTTTATTTTATCACAGTACTACAACAGAGTGCAAGACAAAAATGTATTTTCGGGAAAGACATTTGTATTGCTAATAGCAAACGAAAATGGATGGCTGCCGTGCACTGCCAGATTTAGGGGTAAAGTTCTTTTTTGTATAAATTTTAGAAAAAAATAGCAGCAGACACTTAAGAGGGCATTGTCTAAAAATAGAGAAACGTGTATAATTGGCTATATCAAACCAAGGGAGGAAAAGAAAATGAAGAAGTTTCTCGAAGAATTTAAGGAATTTTTTGCATGGTGAAAGCTCTGAATAAAGCAGCTGAGAAAATCCCCCCCCCTTGATTTGAATAAAAAGACATGCGAGGATATAAATGAAAGACTACATGGCCCCTATGGAGGGCGTGACAAACTTTGTATACCGCCGGACGTATCACCGGTTTTATCATCCCATGGATAAATATTTTACTCCGTTTATTTCTGCCAAGCCGAAGAAAAACCTGAGCTTCCAGGAAATTTGCGAGGTGTCACCGGAGCGGAATGAGGGAATGTACGTGGTTCCCCAGATCCTGACCTGCAATGCAGATGATTTTATCCGTACTGCCCAGCTTTTGAAAGATGATTACGGACACCAGGAAGTGAACCTGAATCTTGGTTGTCCTTCTGGAACAGTTACAGCGAAGGGAAAGGGTGCCGGATTTCTGGCAGAGCCCCAGAAGCTGGATCAGTTCCTGGATCAGATTTTTTCGAAACTTGATATGAAAATTTCCATAAAGACCAGAATTGGAACTCACTACGAGGAAGACTGGGAGTATCTGCTGGCCATTTATGAAAAATATCCCATTCATGAACTGATCATCCACCCAAGGATTCAGACAGATATGTATCGCGGAGTGCCGCGGCTCGGAGCTTATGAGAAGGCTGTAAACCGTCTGAAAATGCCACTTTGCTATAATGGGAATCTGTTTTCTGCAGCTGATTATAAGCGGATTACAGAGCGTTTTCCAGACACTTGCTGCTTCATGTATGGAAGAGGGCTGATCACGAATCCGGGGCTGGTAACTGAGATCCGGGAAGGCATTCGTCCGAATAAAAAGACAGTAAGAGAATTCCATGATTGTCTTTTCGAAGAGTATCGGGAACTTCTTTCCGGCGAACGGAATGTGCTGTTCCGTATGAAAGAATTATGGAGCTATATGGCCGTTAATTTTACAAATTATGAGAAATATGCCAAGAAAATCAAGAAATCCCAGCATCTGTCAGAGTATTCGTCTGTGGTATCCAGTTTATTTGCAGAGCAGGATTTGATAGATTAAGTATTTTGGATATTTAGAACGCTGAAAGGATCCCCCTTGGCGGGCTAAATAGCAATAAATAATTCGAAAGAGGAATGACATGTTAAATACCGATCGTTTTGAAGAATTTATATCTCAGTATCCCATTTATGAATACCGCCTTGTGGATACTGCTGAAATAGAGGTAAGGGAGCGGGTGCGGATCATCTGCAAACAGGAGTGTGAGCGCTATGGCACCACCTGGGCTTGTCCCCCTGCTGTGGGCAGCCTGGAAGAATGTGGGAAGCGAATCCACAGTTATCCAAATGGAATTCTTTTTTCCAGTGTGGCAGAGGTTTCTGATGTGATGAACATGGCGGAAATGCTTGCCACCCGAGATGCTCACGAGGAGCTGACTACAGAGGTAGCCGGATTTTTAAAAGGGGAGGGATTTGAGACATTTACCCTGTCCACTGAATCCTGCGATCTTTGCGAGCATTGTGCCTATTTAGACGGAAAGCCCTGTCGCTTCCCTGAGAAAATGCATCCCTGCCTGGAAAGTCACGGTGTAGTGGTAAATGAGCTGGTAGAGCATCATTCCATGGAATATAATCTTGGCGGAAATACCATTCTGTGGTTTTCTCTGGTGCTTTTTCGCCAGAGAGCGTGATCTGTTAACTGTAAATCAGAATGAAAAGAAAACCTCCCGCATAAGCTAGAGATAAAGACCGGGAGGCTTTTTTTATGTCTGTATCAGAACGTTTTATGACAGCTATGGAACTTCCTGGTGACCTGTCCTGTAAAGCCCCTATTATAACGATTACCGGACCGTCGCAGGTACAGATTGAAAATTATAAAAGCATCTTATCCTATACAAGCGAGAAATTAATCGTGGTTACCTGCCAGGGACGCGTGATCCTTCAAGGGAAAAATCTGGAAATATTTCATTACACTACTTGGGAAATGGAAATAAAAGGGCAGATTTTGTCGGTAATGTTAGAGCGTGTTTGAAAAATCATTCCCGCAGTCTGCAAGCTCCGGTTTGCGGTATATTTCACCTAAATTCGGTTGCCGTCCGGCAGTACATCGTAAATCCAATATAAATGGAGGCGAGATTAAAATGAATAACCCCGAAAAAATACTCCATGGATTTTTAGAACTTTCAGTATCCGGTGACCAGCTGGAACGCTTCCTGAATTTGTGCCACGCCAGAGCTGTCTCTTTGGAAAGAATCCGTTATCTGTCAGAAAAAAAGATAACAACTCGCATTTCCATAAATGATTTCCGAAAACTCCTTCCCATACATAGAAAGACCAGAGTCCGTATCCATATTCTGAAAAAAATAGGTTTGCCGTTTTTGCTGCTCAGAATCCAAAAACGCAAGTGCTTTACAGCCGGGTTCCTTCTCTGTGTGGTCTTGCTGCTCTGGCTCTCTGGCCACATCTGGAATATCCACATTGATGGAAATGTAAAAAATTCCACCCCTCAGCTTCTGGAATTTTTGGACCAGCAGGGAATTACTCATGGGATCCGTAAAAATCAGGTTAACTGTACCCGGATTGCCGACCTTCTCAGGAAAAACTACCCGGATATTACTTTTGTTTCTGCCAGGGTTCAGGGTACCCGGCTTCTTCTTACCATTCAGGAAGAAAACCTCACAGAAGATATCCAGCAAACCAACTCCCCATGCAATCTGATTTCCGACCTGGATGGAAAAATTGTGAATATGGTTATCAGAAATGGAACTCCACTTGTTAAAACTGGAGACATTTGCAAACAGGGTGATATTCTGGTATCTGGCGAGGTGCCGATCCTGAACGACAGTCAGGAAGTTGTACGTGTGGAATACGTTCCGGCAGACGCAGACATCTATGTGCGTCATCAGATTGCCTATTATCAGGAGGTCCCCCTTTCCTATGAAAAAAAGGTTCAAAGCGGCACTTCAAAAACCAGCTGGTATTTTCGTGTTGGTGACTTCGTTTTTGGCGCAGATACAGGAAAAAAATCCAGATATATAACCTCAACGGAAGAAATCCCTTGGAAACTTACCGAGAATTTCGTCCTTCCTTTTTCCCTGGGAAAAATCACCCGAACACCTTATAAGATACAGAGCACAGTTTACACGAAAGAACAGGCTCAGAAGAAAGCAGTACAGCAGCTGAGAATATATGAACAAAAACTTCTGAATAAAGGAATCCGGATTGCAGATTCCTGGTTGTCAGTCACATTTGACAGTACAAATTGTACTGTGCAGGGTACATTGACAGTAGACGAAAAAAGCGGAAAGAAGCAGAATATAGAATTCAGTCAGGAATCATAAGTGTTGAAAAACAATCTTTAGAGTGGTATACTTTTACCCAGAGATATTTTTGAACAGACACAAGGAGGAGCAGTTTTTGAAATCCACGAATATAGAGATTGACTCATTAGATATTTTACAGGAGCTTTTTGGAATCAATGATAAGCTGATCAAGGTGATTGAGAATCGTCTTGGCGTATCCATTACCCAGAGAAATTCCTGCATTACCGTAAGTGGGACTAATGACGGCAGGATACATTCAGCTGTGAATATTATTGAAGCCATGAAGGAAGCTCTTGAAAAACAGCAGCAGCTTTCCGTGGATATGATCCATCGTTTTCTGGATGAGACCGAGGAAGAGGATGACAGCGAGGAGGATATTGCAGACAGCACCCGCAAGGTGCTGGGGGATGCAGTGACTTTGAATTATAAGAATATTCCAATTCGAACTAAGACAATCGGACAGAAAAATTATATCACTGCTTTGAAGAACAATACGGTTACTATCTGTATCGGACCTGCCGGTACAGGTAAAACATACCTGGCAGTTGCTTATGCGGCAGAGCTGTACCGGAATGACGAGATTGAGAGAATCATTCTCAGCCGTCCGGCCATTGAAGCGGGCGAGAAGCTTGGTTTCCTCCCGGGAGATTTACAGGAGAAGGTTGATCCTTATCTGAAGCCGCTTTACGATGCACTAAATGACGTATTCGGGCCGGATCAGGCTGCGAAGTTAAGAGAACGGGGAATCATTGAGGTTGCACCTCTTGCATATATGCGAGGCCGTACTTTGAATAACAGTATGATCATCATTGATGAGAGCCAGAATGCCACACTTCCTATTTTGAAAATGGCACTTACCCGTATTGGTACTGGTTCTAAGATGATTCTTACCGGCGATGTAACACAGATCGACCTTTCCAAAGAGACGGATTCCGGACTTCAGAAGTGTGCTTCTATTTTGAAAAATGTAGACGATATTGCTACTATTTCCCTGACGAACCGTGATGTTGTCCGCTGCAAGATCGTGAAGGACATTGTTAAAGCATTTGAGAAAGAGGAAGCGAAAGCCCAGGAAAAGACCCAGAAGCGGGCAGTTCGGAGGACAAGCCGGTAATTGGGAAGCCAGGACAAAATTTTCAGTAAATGACAATCAATATCCTGTGGGAAGATTAATTTGAAACTGAAATGTGAATTTTACAGAATAATTCAAACAAAATAGTAAAATTGAACATATGGTGTCGCCTGTTTGAGAAATCAGGCAGATGTCATACAGGAGGAATAAGTTTTGGTAACAATAGAATACGAATGCGAGACCGATTTTGACCTTGGACTTGACTGTCCGGCGCTTGCGAAGATGGTTGCAGAGAAGGTGCTTGACATGGAGAAATGTCCATGGGATGCACAGGTAAATCTGGTTCTCACAGATAATGAAGAGATTAAAAGGGTAAATACAGAGTTCCGTGGCATTGAGAGAGCTACTGATGTTCTTTCTTTTCCAATGCTGCCATTTGAAACACCGGCAGATTATTCTGTGGCTGAAGATGATGAGTCCTGCTTTGATCTTGACAGTGGAGAGCTTCTTCTGGGAGATATTATGATTTCTGCAGAACGTGTTGCTGCCCAGGCAGAAGAGTATGGACACAGTGTAAAGAGGGAATTTTGCTTCCTAGTTGCACATAGTATGCTACACCTTCTGGGATACGATCACATGACTCCGGAGGAAGCCGCAGATATGGAAGCACGCCAGGCGAAGGCACTGGAGGAACTTGGAATTACCCGTTAAATTTTTTTGTGCATGACCCTATAACTGGAGAGGCTTTTGCTGTTTGCCGGTTACTGTTCACTGGTAACGTTCCGCGAGGTGTTTTTTGTGAACAAAGTTCACAGAAAACCCGAGAGTTGCGGCGCGAAATCATGCAAAGCATGATTTCTGTGCATCGCGAAGCGCGTTACTGTGAACGGAGTGAACAGTAACGTTTGCCGTGAATAAGTTACTATGAAAGTTCCGGATGGCAGTTGCAAAGCGACTGATTTTCATATAAGGTGATGTCATCAGCAGGTGGCATTACCATTCCGGATGTATTTATAAGTGGCGGTTTCTGCAGTTTCTGTTCAGTTAGAAGGTTAAATATATATGCATAAGGAGGAGAAGACATGAAGAAAAAAATATTTAAACTTCTCACAGGAATGTTGCTTTCCTGCGCACTTGCAGGATCCACAGTAGCGGTACAGGCAGAGGAAGCCGGGACAGATACCGTGAAGAGTTATCTTACCGGAGAGGATGTATCTGTCGGCATTGGCCACAGACGTCCCATCGCAGTTATGCTTGGCAACGATACCAATGGCGCTCCACAGAGCGGAACTGAGAACGCAGGAGTTATTTATGAAGCACCGGTAGAGGGAAGCATCACCCGTCTCATGGCGATCATCGAGGACTATGACAATATTCCAAGGATCGGTTCTGTGCGAAGCTGCCGTGATTACTTCCTGTTCTATGCAAATGAGTATGATGCCATCTATTCTCATTATGGACAGGCTGTATATGCACTTCAGTATCTGGACCAGCACCTGATCGACAATCTGAACGGACTTACACTTGGAAATGCTTACTATCGCAGCACAGACCGTGTAGCACCGCACAATGCTTACACTGATTTCTCCCATCTTCAGGCAGGAATCCAGAGCCAGGGCTATAGCCAGGATTATAAAGAGGACTATAATGGTCATTTCCAGTTTGCACCGGAAGGAACTGAGACAACCCTGGATGACGGAGTTTCTGCAAATGTTGTGAAGCTTGATAATTTCGCCTATAACCATCCGTGGTTTGAGTACAATGCAGAGACTAAGGAGTACAGCCGCTTCCAGTTTAATGCACCGCATATTGACCAGAACACAGGTAATCAGCTGACATGTGAGAATATTATTTTACAGTATTCCAACTATGTTCCATATGATCCAAATGGTTATCTGAACGTAGATACCCAGTCCGGAGGTGAGGGCAAATACATCACCAGAGGCAAGGCAATCGACATCCACTGGACAAAGGATTCCCAGTGGGGAATCACTCATTATTATGATTCCAATAATCAGGAGATTCAGCTGAATCCTGGAAAAACATGGGTCGAGATCGTGCTGAATGATTCTGTAGGTTCTGTGTCTTTACAGTAAAATAAATTAAAAATGGAGAGGGACGTCATAAGATAAGGCGTTCCTCTTTTGTATTTACGTGAAAAACATGCTCTAGAGCCTGTCTGCACGAGCGCATGATGCAAATGAACGCGTTTTGACTTGATTTGCAAAAGTGATAGGACGATCAAAACACGGTAGAGCTCTTTCAGATTATGCAATATTTTACAGAAACAATAATTCTACACGTTAAAATGTGAAATTTTTCTGAAATTAAGAACTGTTTACCTGAAACCATGGACGAAATGAAAAAAATGATGTAAGATAAGAAATTGATATGTATGAAAAACTACATGGAAACATAATAACGGAGTTGACAAATAAAATGAATGATCGGGAAAGACTGAAAGATAAAAAACGTATTGTAATCAAGATTGGAAGTTCCTCTCTTACCCATGCTGAAACTGGCAAGCTGAATCTTCGGAAACTGGAGATTCTGGTAAGGGAATTGGGCGATCTTCGAAATCAGGGTAAAGATGTGGTTCTGGTATCTTCAGGTGCCATCGCTGTTGGAGCAGCAGCTCTTGGATTTAAAGAGAAGCCACAGGAGCCTCGTCAGAAACAGGCATGTGCAGCGGTTGGACAGGCCAGACTTATGATGATTTACCAGAAGCTGTTTGGAGAATACAATCAGATGGCAGGTCAGATCCTGATGACCAAAAATACCATGGTAAACAACGCCAACCGCAAAAATGCAGAGAACACGTTTAATGAGCTTTTATCCATGGGTGTGATCCCTATTGTTAATGAGAATGACTCTATTTCCACCTATGAGCTTCAGTCTCTGGAAAAATTCGGAGATAACGATACCCTTTCTGCAGTGGTAGCTGCTCTTATAGGGGCAGATCTTCTGATCCTTATGTCAGACATAGACGGACTTTTTACAGATGATCCGAATACAAATCCAGATGCGAAATTTATTGACACGGTAGAAACATTGGACGATGAACTTCTTAACATGGGAAAATGCTCCTCCGGAAGCAAAGTGGGCACTGGAGGAATGGCTACCAAGCTTACAGCTGCCAGAATTGCCACAGCTGCCGGTACCGACATGGTAATTGCCAATGGCGGCGATTTTCATAATATTCACCGCATTGTGGAGGGCGACCCCTGCGGTACATTGTTTGTTGGAAAGAAAAAGGAAGAGTTTTTCCTGATCGATTATATTGAAAAATTGCTGTAACTGTTCAGTATCTTCACAGTTACAATTGCTTTAAGTTTTTGTATAAATTAAAATTACACAGAACATTCTCAGGAGGAGTATATTATGGACAGCACAAAAATCGACAGAATCAACACCCTTCACCATAAGGCACAGAGTGTAGGCCTTACAGAAGAAGAGAAAAAAGAACAGGCAGAGCTGCGCAAGGAGTATATTGCCACCATTAAGATGAACCTTAGAAATCAGCTGGATAATATTGATGTAAAGGAAGCCGATGGTACGGTTGTGAATCTTGGAGAAAGATATGGAAGAAAAAAGACTCATTAGAAAGCAGATTTTTGCAGCCAGAAAGCAGTGCAGCGATGCGCAGGTAGAAGAATGGAGCCATCAGATTACAGATCAGGTGCTGAAACTCTCAGAGTTTGTGAAGGCTAAGCATATTCTGGCTTATGCAGATTACAATCATGAAGTAATGACCAGATATATCATTGAGGAAGCCTGGAAAGCAGGAAAAGAAGTGGCAGTCCCGAAGGTTGTGGGAAAGGATATGGTTTTTTACCGCCTTACTGATTTTTCTCAGCTAGAGCCTGGATATTTTGGAATTCCGGAGCCTGTCAGAGGCGAGATCGTGAAGTGGGAGGATGCTCTTATGGTCATGCCTGGTGTAGCTTTTGATCCTGAGAACAACAGAGTGGGATATGGCGGCGGCTTTTATGACCGCTTTTTAGAAAAACATCCTGATATTACCAGACTGGCAGTGGCTTTTGATTTTCAGATCCTTGATCTGGTGCCCACAGAACCTACGGACATTTGTCCTCAGATCATTGTGACACAGAGTAAAGTTTACCGGAGGGAGGACTTATAAATGAATGAAATGCTGGAAACTCTTGGCAGGAATGCCAAAGAGGCAGAAATCGTTCTTCGAAACCTTGATACAGCTAAGAAAAATCAGGTTCTGGAGGCTGTTGCAGACAGCCTTGTTGCAGATTCGAAAGCACTTCTTACAGCAAATGCCATTGATGTAGAGAATGGCAGGAAGAATCAGATGCCAGAAGGACTGGTGGACCGTCTGATGTTGACAGAAGCCAGAATTGCAAGCATGGCAGAGGGGCTTCGTCAGGTTGCGGCACTGGAAGATCCTATCGGGGAAGTGACCGGGATGAAAAAACGTCCCAACGGACTTCTCATTGGACAGAAGAGAGTCCCTCTTGGAGTGATCGGAATCATCTACGAGGCAAGACCAAATGTGACAGCAGATGCTTTTGCCCTTTGCTTTAAAACTGGCAACGTGGTGATCTTAAAGGGTGGTAGTGATGCCATCCATTCCAATACTGCTATTGTGGATTGCATCCGCAGAACCCTGGATGAGAATGGAATTACGAAAGATGCGATCCAGCTGATCTCTGATACTTCAAGAGAGACTGCCGGAGAATTCATGAAGATGAATGAATATGTGGATGTACTGATTCCACGAGGAGGCAAAGGTCTTATTAAAGCAGTAGTAAATAACAGCACGATTCCTGTAATCGAAACTGGTACCGGAAACTGCCATATTTATGTGGATGAGAGCGCAGATCTTCAGATGGCGGCAGACATTGTGATGAATGCCAAGACACAGCGGGTGGGTGTCTGCAATGCCTGTGAGTCTCTTCTGGTGCATGAGAAAGTGAAGGATGCTTTCCTTCCGGTTCTTGCAGAGCGCCTTCGGACAAAGAATGTGGAGATGCGTGCTGACGAGGAAGCGAAGGCTTTGATCCCAGACGCAGTCACTGCCACTGAGGAAGACTGGGGTACAGAATATCTGGACTATATACTTTCTATAAAAGTAGTTGGATCTGCAGATGAAGCGATTCGCCACATCAATCGCTACAATACAGGCCATTCAGAGGCAATTATTACCAGAGATTACAACAATGCCCAGAAATTCCTGGATGAAGTAGATGCAGCTGCTGTATATGTGAATGCTTCTACAAGATTTACGGATGGTTTTGAGTTTGGTTTTGGTGCCGAGATCGGAATCAGCACCCAGAAGCTTCATGCCCGTGGCCCCATGGGACTTCTGGCACTTACTTCCACAAAATATATCATTTATGGAAACGGACAGATTCGTCCTTAGGTTTGATTTTTGAACCGAGATATGTTATACTAGACTTCGATGTTAATATTTAATATGGGGGACTCATTTATAAGGAGGACTTTTTAAAATGAAGAAAAAGCAACTTTTGGTATTCATTATGGCGGGAAGCCTTGCAGCCGGAATGTCTCCGGTGACAATGGCATTTGCAGAGGCAGATACCCAGACCGTGACAATAGAGGACATAGTAGCTGTTGCCGCAGAGTCAGAAGAAGGAGAAGCAGCAGCTGAACCAGTGCAGGATATTTCAGATGCCGCAGCAGATACACCTGTGGAAGAACCTGCACAGGCAGCAGATACGCCGACTGCAGAACCAACCCAGGCAGCTGCAGATACACCGGCAGCAGAACCAACCCAGGCAGCTGCAGACACACCGGCAGCAGAACCAGCTCAGGCAGCGGATGCGGTTGTGGATGATGGCTTTAACAGCGGAGATACTGCTGAGCTGACTTTGGAGGAAGAGGAGAGTGCTACCCCTACTCCTGAGACCACTGGTCAGATTATCCTGAAGGCAGCAGATGGAACCCAGACATCCTATTCCACATTAGCAGAGGCAATTGCGGCAGCACCGGTTAATATTGGCAAGGATGGTGAAGTTACCCAGATCCTTGTAACCGGAACTGTAGAGATCAGTGAGACTGTTGTGATCGATCAGAATAAGAATATCTCTATTGCAGCAGCTGCGGATGGAACTACTATTAAACGTGCAGCCGGATTTTTAGGAGATATGTTTAAAGTAAAAGATGAGTCCACTTCTTTCCAGTTTGGTACAGGCAAGGAGGGTGAGACTGTTTTAAGTCTGACTGTAACAGGAGCACTTGACCAGGGGGATGCAACAGGCTCCATTATTTCTGTGGAGGGCGGTTACTTCGGA
Source organism: Ruminococcus sp. RTP21358st1_G6_RTP21358_211008 (assembly GCF_040908885.1). Taxonomy (NCBI): domain Bacteria; kingdom Bacillati; phylum Bacillota; class Clostridia; order Eubacteriales; family Oscillospiraceae; genus Ruminococcus; species Ruminococcus sp. RTP21358st1_G6_RTP21358_211008. The sequence goes on along the minus strand of NZ_JBDGDM010000003.1, from coordinate 100,385 downwards.
TTGTCCGATGGTGTAACCCTGACAGGAAACAGAACCAGTGCGCCGGGAGCTGCAATCTGTAATTCTGGCGGAAGCATCGGACTGGCAGGTGGTACTATCACAGGAAACCAGTCTGAAGGTATTGTAAATGAAGCTGCTGAAATTACAGGTGGAGCTATTTACAGTCTGGGCGAGATCCGTGTTTCCGGCGCCGTAATTGTAAAGGATAACAAGGACGATGGTCTTAATGATAACAGTATTGTTTTAGGCGGTGATAACGCATGTATCGCAGCAATTGGCCAGCTTGCTGAAACAGCAGACCTTCAGGTAAGAAGAAGTGACGCAGCTGCCGGAAAGATTATTGTAAAGGTCGGTACGGATGCGAATGGTACTGCACTTACTACTATGGAGAATATTCTGGCACATGTTCATTATCTGGACACTACAGAGTATACCATTAACAACCAGACTGGAGCACTTGAGTCTGTTACAGCTCCTGTTAGTACTATGACGCTGACCGCAGATTCTATTTCCTGGAACAAGGCGTATGAGCATACTGTTGATCTGACTTTCCATACCAATGATGCAGGTGTTGGAGGCAGATATTATGTGACCTGGGTGAAGAAATCTGATTCTACACCTGGATTTGAAGCAGTAAAGAGCAATTATAAGAGCTCTGGAGATATTGCTAGCTCTGCAAGCGTACAGTTGACAGATGTAGCTTATGATACAGCCATTAAAGTAGTTGTATATGCTGAGGATTCCAAGGGACTTGAAGCAGTTGCACCACTTGTACTCACATTAAAGGCGAAAGCAAGTACTCCCACAGAAGCTCCGGTTACTACTACACCGACGCCAACCACTCGTGCAACCATTAACCCGTCTGTCAGCGAAAGCAAGGTAACAGGTCTTGAGAAAGCACTGGAATTCTACCCGAAACAGATGTACAATTTCACAGTAATTGGCGCTGGAACTGACAATACAAACCCGATCAAAGGTGATACCAAGTGGATCCCGTATGGCTGGAGCATGTCCGCGAAGAACATTGACACCGGATATCAGAAGAGCTGGTCTATCGGAAATGTAAATGGTATCAAGCAGGCGAAGACCTTTAGAATGTATATCTTCTTCCAGAAGTACATATACAATGGATCCGAATGGGAAGCTACCGGCGTGAAGGAAGCTCTCCCTACAGAATTTAAGTCCAAGGCAATCGACTTCACAGTAACTCCATCCGGCACAATCACGCCAACTGCAACAGCCGGTTCTGGTTCCGGCGGTTATGATTATAACGGAACAGGTAGCGGCGATGGAGATGGAACAGATGGCGATGATGCAGAGAACCATGACGGAACAGACAGCGATACCGGTTCTACATCTGCAACAAACGCGAGAACAGCCGATAACTCCCCGATTGCCACTATGATGATGCTTGCAAGTCTTTCTCTGGTAGCTGGAGGTTATGTTATCGTCAGAAAGAGAAAAAAAGAAATCTAAGAAAATCTATGGCATATGAATAACCATGCATTTTGATCAGAAGTTTTTCTGACAGCAAAATAATAAGAAACATACATTAGGCAGGTCTTTTGACCTGCCTTTTTGCATATAATAATACAGGCAGCGGGGGGACAGGCTATAGCGTGTAAAAAAAGGCCTTCTGCAAGATGTACGTTACACTTTGTTGGAATGATTTTTCAAACACGCTCTAGAGATGAAATGCCGCCTGAGTTTTTTCCTGCTGCAGGAGGTAAAATATGTTGTCAGAAAGCGTATTGTCAGTCAGAAAAGAATTGTTCCCACAGAATAAAACGGCTGTCAGTGACATGCCGAAAGTAAATATACAAAAGAAAGTACAACCGACAGATGCAGATATGGTACAAACATCGCTGTCATTTGAAAACATATATTATTCTTTATGGGAAATAGCTGGACGCTACAGCAGCTTTTGCCAGTTTCGCGTGATTGGAAACAGTCATGACGAGAGAATGATCCCAATGCTGGAAGTTGGCACCGGGGCACAGATGATCTTCTGTGTGGCTGGAATTAATGGAACTCAGGCTCTTTTGCCGGAACTTCTTCTGAAAATGGCAGGAGAATACTGCAGGGCCTACGAATGCGGCTGGAAGCTGGATGAATTTTATGAAGTGAAAAAACTCCTTGATAAAATAAGGATCTGTCTGATTCCGATTCTAAACCCGGATGGTTATGAAATCCGCCAGAATGGCTTTGGTGCTATTCGAAATCCAGTTTACCGTCAAATGCTTCGTATGCAAAGCATTCCTGCTGAGGATTTTGGATATAATGCCCGTGGAATGGATATTTCACATAATTTTCCAACGGTTCATTATATCCGTTCACGTATGGGAGAGGAACCAGCCAGCGAGAATGAGACAAAGGCATTGATCCGGATCATTCAGGAATATGATGGAAGAGGACTTTTGACGTTTGCTCAATCCGGAAGGGAAATCATTTATTATCACTGTCAGCAGGGAGTGGGAAGTCTTCCGAAATCCTACCGGCTGGCAAGACATATGCAGAAATCTTCTTCCTATCATCTGGAAAGGGAACAGATGACCGAATCGGCCAGGGAAAAATTTAAGGGAATGGGAACCCCGGAACAATACTATATTCAAACGAAAAAACAGCCGGCATTTCGTATTAAAGTACCAGCTCAAAGCGGAAATGGAAGAGGCGTTGAAGAGGATAAAAAGGCAGTATATGAGGAAATACATTTGCTTCCATTGGAATATATATTTTCATTAGACAATTAAATGTTATTGTTTGCAGGTGAGCTTTTGTAAAATAATTACCGGGGAAAGCTGGCCGGTAACCATAAAAGGAGATGTCCGAAATAATCGAAACATCTCCTTTTAGTATATGATTTGTTTTTTGGCGTTTACGAAACGCATAGAAGATTGCCATGCGCATCCGAAATGATTATTTTTCGGAAGTAGCAGTTTCCGGTCTTTCGTATTTCCTGCGGATATCTTTCATGACAAAAAGATAGGAAACACCGGTAAATACTGCTGCTGTAACCCACGCTGCCGGGTCACAGAAGCATGCAAGTGCATAACTTCCTACCGCCATGGAAATCATTGCTACAACCAGACGTGCAACCAATTCAGAAACACCACCCATCATAGGCAGGAATCCATATCCGCAGCCCTGCATGGTATTTCGGAATACGAAAATACTGCTTAAAGGAATGTAAAAGATCACACTCATATAAATGTAAGTTTTTGCCCATGGAAGCATGCTGTTCATATCCACATTTCCAGTGAAGAAAAGTCCAAGAGCTGGTTTCAGAAGAATACAAACCAGCACGGCTGCTGCAAGAGCATATACAACAGAAGCTTCCAGAGACGCTTTAACACCCTGGCGGATTCTCTTGATATCACCCTTTCCGAAGTTCTGTCCACTATATGTCGCCATAGTCTGTCCCATAGCCATCATTCCCTGGGTTACCAGGTTCTGCACCTTGCTGGCTGCCGTAAAAGAGGCAACGGCATCGGAACCGAAAAGATTGATGGCAGATTGCATGACCATAGTACCGGAAGCTGTAATTGCAAACTGCAATGCCATAGGAATTCCCATAGCCAGCTGGTTACGGCTCTCCTGGCCGTGAAGCCTCCAATGTCTTCTGTTTGGGGCAAGAGAAGGCATACGTATATAGATGTAGACCAAACAGAGTATTGCGGAAACGCCCTGAGAAATAATGGTTGCCCATGCTGCTCCGGCAACGCCCATTTTAAAATTGATAATCAGTACCAGATCCAGAATTACATTTAAAGCTGCGGAAAATACAAGAAATACCAGCGGAATCTTACTGTTTCCAACTGCACGCAGGTAAGAGGAAAACAGGTTGTAAAAAATAGTGGCGATGATTCCGGCGCTGATGATCATAATGTAGGTATATGCATCCTGAAAAATGTTGTCAGGTGTGTTCATCAGCTTCAGAAGAGGGCGCATGCCCAGCAAACTTAAAGAACTGATGATTACGGTAAAAATCAGGGAAAGAAGAATTCCGTTAGCTACACTGATCTTTACCCCTTCGGTATCTTTGGCACCGAAGCGCTGAGCGGTGAGTACGGAGAAACCAGCTGTGATTCCCTGCGAGAAGCCCACAGTAAGAAACATGATCGTTCCGGTGGATCCGACTGCCGCAAGGGCATCCGCGCCTACATAGCGTCCTACAATAATCGTATCTGCCATATTATAGAGCTGCTGAAAAATGTTTCCAATAATAAGAGGAAGCATAAATTTCAGGATTACCGGCAAAGGCCGGCCTTTTGTCATATCTTTTTCCATAAAAAACTCCTTATTGAGAAATATAGAAATCGTAAATAAAAAGTGTTACTAAATTACTTACATATTAGAGTGTATCAGAGTCTGTTTGAAAAATCATTCCCACAAAATATAACGCACATTTTGCAGATTGCATTTTTTTACATACTCTGGAAGCGAAAATTATTTTATCACACTGCGGATTATCTGTCACTATTTTATTTTTGACTATTTTAAAGGCATTTAATGCCATAATGTTCAAGAAACCACACTTTTTCTCAAAAAATGTTTAGGAATTTTGACTGATATGTTGGTTTTGCTTGCTATTTGCTCTCATAAATGGTAAAATCAAATATAACGTGAAGATATTTTTTTGAAAGAGAGGCATTCATATAAATGGCAAATGAACATGGAGAACAGATCAGAATCGTGCAGGAGACTGTGGCTGGTAAGGAGATTACTTTTGCCCATGTAATGGGAGGACCGGCACCGATCATTTATCAGAAGCTTGGGTTGAATCCGCAGCTGGATTATCGTTCCTCTGCAATTGGAATCATGAATATGACACCTCCGGAATCCGCAGTTATCGCTTCTGATATTGCGGTGAAGAGCGGTAATGTTTATCTTGGATTTGCAGATCGGTTTACAGGGACTTTGATCATTACAGGAGAGATTTCTGATGTAATGTCTGCAATGACTGAAATCGTAAATTATTTCCGGGATTCTCTGGGATATGTGGTCTGCAATATTACGAAACGATAGGAAGTAGAAGCATGGAGCGAATAACGAAGGAAGAGCTGCTGGAAATGCTATTCCATGATGATTATGAACATCTGAAGGGGAAGAAGCTTCGTATGACTCGTGTGCGTGTACCGGGAAAGGAAGTTTGTCTTGCTCATGTGATCAGTCCTTCCCAATCTTGTATTTATGAAAATCTGGGACTGCATATTGGAGTTCATGAGGGGGAAGACCACACAGGAGAATCCATTGGTCTGATCCGTTTTACTCCCTGGGAAGCGGTTGTGGTAGCTGCAGATGTTGCCATGAAGAGTGCAGATGTACAGATCGGGTTTATGGATCGTTTTTGCGGTTCTCTGATCATTACAGGAGGATTGTCCCAGGTGCAGACTGCTGTGGAAGAGGTCGTACGTTTCTTTGACAGAGAGTTAGGCTTTAAAACATGCGCGGTTCACAGAAGCTGACAGATACCTTATGGCTGCGGGAACAGCAGCTTATGGATACGATATTATGATATGCAAATGTAAAAATACTGCACTGCTGTATTTTTACAAGTAAGGTTTATTGAAAACAGGGGAAATACAATTCGATGAAGAAAATTTTTTTGATGGGAAGAAGTGAGGCCGGCAAGACCTCACTGACGCAGGCACTAAAAGGCGAGGAGCTTCATTATATAAAAACACAATATACCAATTCCAATGACGATACCATTGACTCTCCGGGGGAGTATGCAGAGTCAAAAAGATTCAGTGTAGGACTTGCATGTTTTTCCTTTGAGGCAGATGTGGTGGCAATTGTGCAGGCTGCAGATGAGCCATTTAATCTGTTTGGTGCAAGCTGCCGCTCTTTTATCCTTCGTCCTCTTATTGGCATTATCACAAAAATTGATTCACCATATGCCAATATCCCTATGGTGAGACAATGGCTGATCAACGCTGGATGTGAACGCATTTTTATGGTGAATAATGTGACCAGAGAGGGAATTGATGAGTTGATGGAATATCTGCAGGAGGATACCCCGAAGCTTACATTGGAACAGGCGAAATTCAAACAGAGCCTTGGTCTGAACGAGTGGGATCCTCTTCCAGAGGGAGTGGCTTATCCGGAAGAAAAAGAGAATATGCTATAAAAAATTCCCATTCAGATTTTCCTGTTATCTGGATGGGAATTTTTATATGGTATGTTGCTTATGTAAATTACGGTATTAAAGAAATGTACCGCTTTAACAGACAGAGGGTTTCTTCCTTCGGACGATCAGACTGGTGATCGTGCCGTTTTCTGTTTCTTTATACAATTCTGTTAACATCATTTTTACATCCAAAGGTTCCAGAGGAGGAACATATTGGGGCGGTAAATCCTGAAGAATTCCATTTTGGATAAAAGTTGACAATCCTTTTTCCGAGAAAATCGTTACATAATTTTTCTGAATGTTCCGCAATACGGAAAAATGTCTTTCAACAAGGTGGAACATGGTATCATAAGGCAGGTTTGGTGCCTTCATATATTTTTTTATAAGTCCAGGAGTGATATACCTGCCGGGACAGGGATGCGCCATGAGGATTTGCAGTCTGTCAGGACTGGTTCCGGTAAGATACTCCTGCAGCACATCCATAATATTGGAACTGCATTGTACCCAAAGCTCGCAGTTTTGAACCAGAGATAAAAAGTAATTCCGATAATAAAACACTAAAGGCTCATTTTTGAATACCTGGGCAGTACTTTGATCTTCTGCAATTGTTTGAAGGATATTATCCGAATGCAGGGATTTATACAATTTTGAATTATTTGACGGATGGAGAGGGAGCAGCCTATTTCTATAATTCGGATGGAAGAAGGACTAAGGGAAAAGTAGAGAACTACTATTATTTGCCTGACTGTTCAGAAAAAGATACCGATTCTATCAATCGAGGCGGAATGATCCAACCTATTGGATGTCATTTTTTAACTGAGGATGATGAAAAAGTTTGGAATGATAATTGGATTAATAGCAGTTTTAATGTGTGTACCAGAAATGGCATGGGCAGAGGCAAGCTCTGTTCGGGTAGATGCACAGGAGGTTCCAGTAAATGGAAACTGGTACGAGTATAAAATTTCAGAAGGGGAATATGTATATTGTCCTATTGTGATTAAAGATAATGGAAGACTGGATGTAAGTGTTCAGATAAACTTTGAAGGTCACCATTATGTGGGGCTACTGGATCAAAACTATGAGGCTGTCAGGCGGGACAGCGTGAATCCCCCGGAAGAGGAACCGGAGCCTGAAATTGCAATTCCTAAAATAGAAATAGCAGTAGGAGAAACCACAGAATTAACAACAGATAGTAGTTCTGATAATATCAGCTGGGGCAGCACAGATCCGTCCGTAATCGTGGTATCCAACACGGGAACTGTTATGGGCTTAAAATCCGGAACCGCCTGGGTAGCAGGAATCCCCACCGACGGTTCACCGATCATATTATATCAGATATTGGTGCAATAATTGGAAAATAAGTTAGCAACCACCAGTTCAACTTAAAATCTATGATTTCGATATTCCCGGGGACTGCATCCCTTTATTTTGGCAAAAACTTTGGAATAATAATTGGGGTCTGAAAATCCAGCCTTGTCAGCCACCGCGCTGACAGGCTGGTCATCCTGCAAAAACTCCAGGCTGCGCTCGATCCGATATTCCTGCAAAAAGGCAAACAAGGTAGTATTCATATGACGTTTAAAAAGCCGGGTACATTCGCTTTCACACAGGTGGATGTGTCCGGCGATGTCATTTAAGGTGATCTTATTTTGATAATTTTCTTCTATGTAGGACAGAATCTTCTTGATTCGGTCGTATTCCAGAGAGTTTTCCCTGGAAGCCTGGGGTTCGTAGGTAATATGCTCCAGAAGAAGCCGCCACATGGATTGCAGGCAGATGGTAATGTCCAGCTCATAAAAATCCGGTTTCTTTTCATCCAGATCAATAATGCGGAGAAGATATTCGCGAAAAGGCTTGTGCCAGGGCTCACTCTGGTCGATACAGATGGCAGGGAGCATAGAATCCTGAATGACAGGATCTACATATTTGCTGTTGACAGTGCTTTGGAAAAATCCATAAATCAGCCTGGAATCAAAAGTTACAGGAATATAAGCGCAGTCCTTCTGATTTTCCATTGTGCCAGAGTGAAGGGCACCGGAGTTGTTAAATACAATATCTCCTTCTTTTAAGTGGTAAACCATATGGTTGACCTTGTAGCACATAGTGCCTTTTTGCACATAAGTAATCTCTATTTCCGGGTGCCAGTGCCACATAAAGGAACCAGACTCATATTCTGAAAGTTTCTGGTAGCTGACCAGGAATGGAAACTGTTCATTGCCGTGCTGTTTTAATTCTTTTTGAAACTGATTGGTTATGATCTGCATGCCAAACCTCCCGAGAAAAAATTTCATATCCTGTGGACTGTATAGAATTCCATATGTTCAAAAATAGAGAACTACAATAAAACGCATAAATTTACCTGTATTATACATCTGTTAAAGATAAAAACGCAATATATTACTTGTTTTTCGCAAGTTATTTAAGGTAATGCAAAGGAAATGCATGTAAAATGAAATTAACTTGATGAGAGATCCGGATAAGCACAGATGAAGCGGAAAATATGCACTGAGGCAGCTGGAGTACAGAATGTAAAATTATAACAATATTAACAAAAATAGGAGAATGAGACCATGAATTTACCAGAAAAAGCAAACCTTGAGAAAATCTATGGAGAGAACAGTGCCTGCGCAGCTCGTTTCCAGAATCTAGCAGACAACTTTGCCAGAATCTACAAACATGACCATGCAGATTTCTTTACTTCCCCTGGAAGAACAGAAATCATCGGAAACCATGTTGACCACAACGGCGGCAAGGTAATCGCAGGAAGTATCAATCTGGATACCATCGGCGCAGCTGCACCGAATGGAACCAACGTGATCCACATTACAAGTGAAGGCTACAGAGATGAGATCGTAGTTGATCTTGACAAGATCAGCAGAGCCAACTATCCGAAAGGAACCTTTGCCCTGGTTGCCGGTATGATGGAAGGTGCGAAGAAGAATGGCTTTCAGACAGCTGGTTTTGATGCCTATGTAAGCACCAACGTGATCGCAGCAGCAGGAGTAAGTTCCTCTGCATCCTTTGAAATGCTGATCTGCGTAATCATCGATTACTTCTTTAACGACAGCAAGATGACTTACACAGACTATGCAAAGATTGGTCAGTACGCAGAGAACGTATACTGGGATAAAGCTTCCGGAATGATGGATCAGATGGCATGTGCAGTTGGTGGTCCGGTTCTCTTCGACTTTGCAGACAGAAATGATCTGAAATACAGCAAGCTGGACTTCTCCTATGGAAAATTTGATCACAAACTGGTTATTGTAAACACCGGAAAAGGCCATGCAGATCTCAGCCAGGAGTACTCTGAGATTCCAGGTGAGATGAAAGCAGCAGCCAAGGTACTTGGTGCAGAGCTTCTTCATGAGACTACTCTTGAAAATCTGCTTGCACATGTAAACGAGATTCAGGACGACAGAGCAATTCTCCGTTCCATTCACTTCTTTGAAGAGACTTCCCGTGTAGAACGGGCAGCAGAGGCAATTGGTAAGGCAGATTACGAGGAATTTTTGAAGCTGATGGATGAATCCGGAAGATCGTCCTGGGAACTGCTTCAGAACTGCTACTGCATGAAAGACTGCCACGAGCAGAAGATCCCGTTGGTTCTTGCTCTTACCCAGCTGTTCCTGAACAAGATCGGCGGCGGTATCTGCCGAGTACATGGCGGCGGATTTGCCGGTGTTATTGCAGCTGTTGTACCGGAAAATGAAATGGAGAATTATGTAGAATACATTTCCCAGTATGTTGGCAGAGAGAACGTTTATCCAATGGATATCCGCGCAATTGGAGCTGTTCACATTGGATAATGACAATATTCTGAGTTATCTGAACTAAAGGTGACCTTTTTCGCAGCAGCTTTTCGCTATGACAGCCAGTTTAGAACTTTTACAGTCTTTTTGTGTTACCGTATTTGCGTAATATATACATAAAGAATCTGGACATATTTCCTTCTGACGTGCTATATTGAGTCTATCACAGAATTTTCGGAAATAAAGGAAAATACGAAAGAAGGAGAATCAGATGGAAAGATTGATTTTTCATGTTGATGTGAACAGCGCTTTTCTTTCCTGGGAGGCAGCGAGCAGAGTAAAGGCAGGTGAGCCGGATCTGCGGGAAATTCCGTCTGCAGTAGGCGGTGATCCCAGGACACGTACCGGAATCATAGTTGCGAAATCCATTCCTGCCAAGAAATACGGAGTACAGACTGGTGAGCCCGTGGCAATGGCCCTTCGAAAATGCCCGAATCTGGTAGTGGTACCTAGTGATTTTCGCCTTTACACGAAGAATTCCCAGGCATTTAAAGCAATTTGTAAATCTTATGCTCCTGCAATGGAATCCTTTTCTATTGATGAGGTATTTCTGGACATGACTGGAACTTCCCTGATCTACCCGGATCCCATAGCAACAGCCTGTGAGATAAAGGATAAGATTTATCAGGAGCTTGGATTTACAGTAAATGTGGGAATTTCCACCAATAAGCTGCTGGCGAAAATGGCCTCGGACTTCGAGAAGCCAAATAAAGTGCACACCCTTTTCCCGGAAGAAATCCCGGCAAAAATGTGGCCTCTTCCCATCAGAGACCTGTTATTTCTGGGAAAAGCTTCGGAAAAGAAGCTGGTTGATTTCGGTATCCGCACCATAGGGGAACTGGCTCAGGAAAGGGAGTCCACTATTCAGACACTTCTGGGAGAAAAGACCGGACATCAGCTCTTCCAGTACGCCAGAGGCATTGACAATTCTCCGGTTTTGGAAGTGCCTGAAGAGAGTAAAGGCTTCAGCGTGGAGAAGACTTTCAATGATGATATTGTATCTATGGAGCAGATCCAGCCTATTTTATTGGAGCAATGCGATGTGGTAGCCACCAGAATGAGGCGGAAAGGAAAGAAATGTACCTGTATTTCTGTCACCTTCCGCACTCTGGATTTTAAGAATCGTTCCCATCAGATGAAGCTTGGAAGTGCTACGGATGTAACCGATGAAGTCTACGCAAATGCCAGAAAACTGTTCGCAGAGTTCTGGAAAGGGCAGCCATTACGTCTGATCGGTGTGGCACTGACCGGACTTACTGAGGACGGATTCGAACAGATGTCCCTGTTTGAGGACTGTTCGAAAAAGGAACAGCGCCAGAAGCTGGATGCGGCGATGGATGCCATCCGCATGAAATTTGGAAACGACAAGATCACCCGTGCCAGCATTATGAACAGCAATGCAGGGATCGGGCGAAAAGCCAAGGCGCAGATGGAAAACGAAGAAAATGAAAAAGAATTCTAAAAGAAATAGAAAAGAGAACATTGTCATTTCCTTTGCAGGGAAGTGCAATGTTCTTTTTTTACACAGGAAACACGGTTTTGTTCCTTATATGAAAAAATGTAAAAAACCACTTGACAAAAATACAATTCTAGTGTACTATACAGCTATGACAGTGATACAGAAAGAGAGGTAACCATGGAATATAATTCATCGCTGCCAATTTATCTCCAGGCAGCAAATTCTATAAAGCAGGATATTGTAACAGGCAAGCTGTCTCCTGGTGCGAGGCTTCCATCTGTGCGGGATCTGGCGGTAGAATATACCATTAATCCCAATACAGTCAGCCGTGTATATAAAGAATTGGAGATGGAAGGCGTCTGCTTTACCAGACGCGGGATGGGAACCTTCGTGACAGAAGATCCGGAAAGGGTGCAGCAGCTGAAGGAAGAGATGGCAGGAACCCTGATCCGGGAATTTCTGGAGGGAATGGAGCAGCTTGGCTTTTCCAGAGCCCAGGCAATCGGACTTCTGGAGAAAGAACAGTCGGAATGACGAGGAGTGTATAAAAATGATCTTAGAGAGCAGAGAAGTAACGAAGAAATACGGCAGTAAGACTGCTGTGAATCAGGTATCTTTACAATTGGAGCCAGGTCTTGTATACGCCATGCTTGGCCCCAACGGAAGCGGCAAGACTACCTGGATGAAAATGGTGGCAGGACTTGTAAAGCCTACCAGCGGTGAGATCCTTTATCAGGGAACGCCCATTGGCAAAGAAAGTAAAAAAGAGATTGCTTATATGTCCACGGAGCCTTATTTCTACAACTGGATGACAGTTTCAGATGTGGGGAAATATTATGAGGACTTTTTCGAAGATTTTTCCATGGAGAAATACAGACAGATGATTTCCCGCATGGAGCTTACAGAGGACATGAAAGCGAAAAAGCTGTCCTCTGGTATGATGGCCAAGCTGAAAATTGCAGTTACCATGGCAAGGAAGGCCAGGCTGTACTTGCTTGACGAACCGTTGAATGGCATTGACCTTCTTGCAAGAGACCAGATTATGAAGAGCATTCTGGAAGCCATAGATCCAGATGTGACACTGGTAGTTTCCAGCCATCTCGTAGACGAACTGGAACGTGTAGCAGATGCAGCCATTTTTATGAAAGATGGCATTTTGGCAAATCAGTGCATGGTAGAGGAGCTTCGGATCAATGAACACAAATCCGTAGTGGATCTGTACCGTGAAATCTATGGACATGGAGGAGAAGAAGTATGTTAAAGTTGATGAAATACGAGCTTCGGAAAACCGCATTTTCCAAACTGGTTCTGTTAGTGATAACAGCAGTTGCGGAAATTGCATTTTTAATAGGTGTATTTTGGAAAAAGGATAATATTCTGGCAATGGGAATTATTTTCCTGGTCATGTGTACAATATTTGGTGTTATCTACATTGGTATAGAGAGTGTAAATGTTCTCCATCGTGACCTGAATACCAAACAGAGTTATATGTTATTTCTTACGCCAAAGAGCAGCTATCAGATTCTGGGAGCCAAGATCCTGGAAAATGGAATTTCCATTATCATGGCAGGCGCATTTTTTGCAGCACTGGCAGCCCTTGATGTGACAGTGGCAACTCTTTACATTGGTGGTCTGAAAGAGATGATCAATCTGGTGAGTTCCTTTATGGAAGTAAACTGGTCCGTGACTTTTACTCCGGCAGAAGCAGCTTTCTATTTCTTTGGTCTTCTGGCAAGCTGGATCGTCTTCATTGTGAATGCTGACCTGTCCGTGATCTTATCTGCCAGTGTCCTTGCAGGTAAAAAAGGCAGCGGCATCGCCGGCTTCCTTATCTTCCTGGTAATATCTTCTATTATTGGAAAGCTGCTGGATCTCATTCCGGTTCTGAAGAGTATGGAACTTACTTTTGTCCTGTATATTGCAGCATCATTTGCCATTGCGGCAGTGCTGTATGTAATCAGCGGTTGGATCATGGAGAAGAAGCTAAGCGTATAATAGAAAACGCAGGATCAGAAGTTTAGAGCGTCAAAAAAGATCTATTTCAAAACAGGGCATTACCTGCTTCTCGTTGAGGAGTAAGTAATACCCTGTATTTTTTTTTACTTAATCAGGCGTTTTTTTGAATTAGTACTGACCACTCTGGCCGCTCTGTCCTGCGGACATGGATCTTTCCTGCGCCTCGATCATCTTTTTCACCATATATCCACCTACACTACCATTCTGTTTGGAAGTAAGGTTTCCGTTGTATCCGTCTGTAAGCGGCACACCCAGCTCATTTGCAACCTCAAATTTGAAACGATTTAATGCGCCCTTTGCTTCTGGTACAGCTGCTTTGTTAGAAGAAGTATTGTTTGACATAATCATTTTCCTCCTTGGTTAATTGTTGTTTTGTTTGATGTTACATTGCTAGTATGTACTCTGAAAATGAAAATACACTGGGAATAAATGGGGTGCTCAAAAAACAGACAACAAAAAATAAATATGCCGGACAGCAAAATGTTTTAACTTGACGCTACACTCGATAATAATTTATGATAAAATAATTGTGAAAGGAGCTGTTTTACTCTAATTTTCAGGCTGTTCCTATTCCGACCACGATCCGGTTTATATGAAATTTGAATTAAAAAAATGATGTTATGATCAACAAGATTTGCAGGAATGAAATGGAAGTATTGTGAGGTGAAAGAAGATGTACCGGATTTTAATAATAGAAGATGATGATACTATTGCCAAAAATATTGCAGCGCATTTTAATCGTTGGAATTATGAGACAAAGCAGATTGCAGATTTTAAAAATATAATGGAAGAATTTCTGAAGTTTGCTCCTCAACTTGTTCTCTTAGATATCGGACTGCCATTTTACAATGGTTTTTACTGGTGCCAGGAAATACGTAAAATCTCAAAAGTACCGATTCTTTTTCTATCATCAATGAATGATAACATGAATATTGTGATGGCAATGAACATGGGTGGAGACGAATTTATAGAGAAACCGTTTGATCTGAATGTATTAACGGCAAAAGTACAGGCATTGTTGAGACGCGCTTATTCATTTCTATGAACTCTCCCTATCCGGAAGAATTTAACAGGCAGGCCATTGGACTTACTGCCAGCCTGCATTTTGCACCGACTCAGAAAGCAGCGGATGCACTGCTGAAAGAGGGTAAGGATCCAGAGCAGATTTTTGTCACAGGAAATACAGGAATTGATGCTTTGCACTATACGGTGCGAAATGATTTTTATCACCCGGAAACAGAATGGGCAAAAGGCAGCAGACTGATTGCTGTGACAGCACACAGAAGGGAAAATCTGGGAGAACCCATGCGTGATATGTTCCGGGCTATACGCAGGATCGTGGAGGAATTTACAGATGTGAAGGTTATTTATCCTGTACATTTGAATCCGCAGGTCAGAAAAATCGCAGATGAGGAATTCGGTGGATGTGATAGAATACACCTGATCGAACCACTGGATGTGGTAGAATTTCATAACCTGATGAAAGCCAGTTATCTGATCATGACTGATAGTGGCGGAATTCAGGAAGAAGCTCCGGCATTGGGAAAACCTGTGCTGGTCATGCGAGATACAACAGAACGTCCGGAAGGTGTGGAAGCAGGAACCTTAAAGCTTGCAGGCACGAAGATGGAGGATATTTACAGAGAATGCAGGCAGCTTCTTACAGAACCTGAAATTTACAGAAGGATGAGTGAGGCCAGAAATCCTTATGGTGATGGGACTGCAAGTATCAAAATCAGAAAAATCCTGGAGAATATAGATGCATGAGCATAAACACAATTAATGCAGAAGAAAAGTAAAACATCGAAAGAACGTGATGAAACTTATTATATTTTGCATAACTGTGGGAATTTCACTTATGTTCATTTATTATCAGAATCTGAGAAAAGAAATAGATGTCCGGCAGAAATGGCTGGAAACAGTCTTGACCGGAGAAAAAAAGTGGATTCTTGAAAATCAGGGGCCTGAGGGTGAATTTTACATGAATGGAAGTAAAGCCGGAGATGTTAATCCATACTTTGCATGTATGGCTGCACTGGGGCTTCTGGCAGAAACAAAGAACTGCCCCATTACTGAAACAGAGAAAAAAGCTGTTGGCAGGTATCTGGACTGGCATACCGGGATTTTGCTGGAAACAGATGGAAAAATGGGAATCTACAGGAAAAAGAGTGGGAAACTTATTTATAAAGAAAAGGCTGATTCCGAAGACGGGTATCTTGGTATGTATCTTTTTCTTATGGTAAAATATCTGGAAAAGACAGAAAGTACAGACCTGCCGGAATACTGGAAAAAGGGAATCAGCCTTGCATTAAAAAAGATTCAAAGCCTGATGCAGGATGGAATTACACAGGTCTCAGAAGAAAATACAACAGTTTATCTGATGGATAATCTGGAAGTATGGAAAGGCCTGTACGAATTAGAACATGCAGGACTAAAGGATGTGCAGGCAATCCGTGAAATGCGTAATAAGCTACAGGCACAGATAGAAAAGCTATTCTGGGATGATGCAAATCAAAGATGGAGAATTATTGAAAACAGTGATCTGTATCACCAGAAAGAATTTTATCCGGATGGAGTTGCTCAGATTTATCCGCTGATTTATGAATTTCCGGTAAAAGAGAAGAAAAAGCAAAAGATATTATATAAGCAGTTTACGGAAAGGTTTCAGTGGCAGAAGCTGACTAAAAAAAGAAATGGCTTTTTGTGGGCAATGACAGGAATGGCTGCTGCGCAGATGGGGGATATCAATAACCTTTTGGAAATGATAAGAAATTATGAAGCAGAATACTGTGAGAACCGAAAATATCCGCTATACACAGGCGAAGCAGGATGGATTTGTATGGAATGTGAGAAATTGTATAGTTTATATGAAAGAAAAATAAAAACAGGATTTTTGGTTTGACCGGGCTTCCGGCTTTTTGTAAATTGCTGCAGAATATTAAATATGTACTCTTTAGACAATGACTTCAATTGTCCAGAAAAAAATCAAAGCATTGTTGAAAAAATTCTATTGTTACATGATTACGTAAATGATATACTTAAGTACAAGAAAACCGTGTGAAATTACAGCTTGCTTTTTGCACGGTTTCCTTTAAATTAGATAGTTAGTTTTGCCTAACATGATAAAAATATGACAAATTATAGAATAATAGATATTAGGGAATATAATCAACAAGCTATAGAATAAATACTATATCGCTGAAGATAATTACTTTTGCCAATAAATTTTTTCGAGCATATATGAAAGGAAATTTTATGCTAATAAATATTTTTGAAGGTATACTGATTCCATTTGTTGGAACAACGCTAGGTGCAGCATGCGTGTTTTTTATGAGAAAAACACTTAGCAAGTCAGTGCAACGTGCACTTGCAGGGGTTGCAGCAGGTATAATGGTTGCTGCTTCAATCTGGAGTCTTCTGATTCCAGCAATTAAACAATCTGAGAATATGGGAACTTTATCGTTTGTTCCGGCAGTTGTTGGGTTCTGGATGGGTATATTGTTTTTACTCGCACTTAATCATTTGATTCCGCATCTTCATGTTGGAAGTGATCAGGCAGAGGGACCGAAAAGCAAACTTGGCCGTACTACGATGATGGTGTTGGCAGTTACATTGCATAACATCCCTGAAGGTATGGCAGTTGGTGTAATGTATGCAGGATTTCTTGCTGAAAATGCACAGATTACAGCAACAAGTGCACTTGCTTTATCACTTGGAATTGCTATCCAGAATTTTCCGGAAGGAGCGATTATATCCATGCCGCTTAGGGCAGAGGGTGAAAGTAAAAGAAAGGCATTTCTGGGAGGTGTACTTTCAGGAGTGGTTGAACCGATTGGAGCAGTAATGACGATTCTTGCTGCACAGCTGGTAATCCCGGCATTACCATATTTACTGAGCTTTGCAGCAGGAGCCATGTTGTATGTCGTGGTTGAAGAACTAATCCCGGAAATGTCTCAGGGACAGCACTCGAATATTGGTACGCTTTTCTTTGCACTTGGATTTAGTTTGATGATGATCCTGGATGTGGCACTGGGGTAAGAGGAATGTTTCTTATGAGAATATTGATTTATGGTGCGGGTGTGATTGGATCCTTGTATGCGACTTTATTTGCAGATGACGGTTATGAATGGCTATGAGGCAACGAAAGCAATCCGCAGAAGTTCCCATGAACTGGCAAAGACGATCCCTATTATTGCCATGACTGCTAATGCATTTAAATATTTTTTTAAATACCCTTTAGGAATAGAAATAAACCTAAAGGGTATTTTCCTCTTAAGCGACATACAAGGGAGGGTTTGGTAGTTTCTATCTTAAGAGGGAAGCTTCCTGGTTGCAGTAAATACATCTATATTTTCCACTGGAGGACAATTTGAAGATGTGCTCGCAGTTTGCTTCCGTACTGGTAATGCAGCGGGGATTTTTGCATTTGATTACATTTTTTAAAGTTCTTGGCGGAACAGGATGATATTTTTTTACCACCTTTCCATCGCGAATTACGATCAAAGTGACTCCATCGTTTAAATAACCAAGGACTTCAAGACGCTCAGGCTCTGTAAGCCCCTCTATTTTAATCAGATCTTTACAGCCGTATTTTTCACTTCTTACGGACTGCAGTAGGGCAATGGACTGCTTCTGGGAATCCAGTTCCAATAGCTTGTAAATATCCATTCCTTTTCCAGCCGGGATATGGTCGATCACAATTCCATTTTGGATAGATTCAATCTTTAACATTACAGCACCGTCCTTCCTGTCAGCGGATCCGGGATTTCAAGCAGCGCCATAATAAGTGCCATACGGATATATTTTCCGTTTTGTACCTGGTCAAAATAAGCGGCTCTTGGATCCTGATCCACATCTGAGGCAATCTCATCCACCCTTGGAAGAGGATGGAGAACCGGCATATCCGGCTGTGCCAGATTCAGCTTCTCGCGGTTTAAAATATAGGTATCCTTTAACCGGACATAATCTTCTTCGTTAAAGAAACGCTCTTTCTGAACCCTTGTCATATAGAGTACGTCCAGTTTGGGAAGTGTTTCCTCCAGGCTGGTAACCTCTTTGTAAAAAGAATGGTTAGGCTTTAAGGTCTCTTCAATTACGTAATCCGGGATTTTAAGCTCTTCCGGGGAGATGAAGTAAAACTCATTTTCTGGATGACGTACCAGACTGTTTACAAGGGAGTGTACGGTTCTTCCAAATTTCAAGTCACCGCAAAAACCAACTGTCAGGTGATCCAGATGACCTTTTCTCTGGCGGATGGTCATAAGGTCGATTAATGTCTGGGTAGGATGATTATGTCCGCCATCCCCGGCATTGATTACCGGCACTGTGGCATACATGGAAGCGCGAAGGGGAGCGCCTTCCTTGGGATGCCGCATTGCAATGATATCTGCATAGCAGCTTACCACCCGGGCAGTATCGGCTACCGTTTCTCCTTTTGTGGCACTGGACTGTTCAGCACCTGCAAAGCCAAGGGATTTTCCGCCAAGGCTTAACATGGCAGATTCAAAGGAAAGACGGGTTCTGGTACTTGGTTCGTAAAAAAGAGTGGCAATCTTTTTCCCATCTGCCACATGGCTGTACACTTCTGGACTTTCTGCAATGCGGTCAGCCAGATCCAGAACTTTTGTAGTTTCTTCAAGGGTAAAATCAAGTGGATCGATCAAATGTCTCATAACCAGGCTCCTTTTGTTAAAAACTGATCCCGTCTGGCTCCGACGGAAATAAACTGAATTTCATGGTTCAGAAGCTGCTCCAGGATACGAATGTAAGCTTTTGCATTCTCCGGAAGCTCTTCATAGGTCCGGCAGCCCGAAATATCGCATTTCCATCCTGGAAGCATTTCTACTACAGAGGTATAACTATCCAGTTCATCCATAGGATCAAAATCGGTTACTATAACACCGTCACGTTTATAGCCTGTGATCACAGGAATCTCTTTCATGGAACTTAAGACATCCATTTTTGTCAACGCGATCTTATCTGCATTCTGGCATTTTAACCCATAGCGGCTGGCTACGGCATCAAAGGGACCTATCCTTCTGGGACGACCGGTGGCAGCACCATATTCACCGCCAGCTTTCCGCAACGCTTCTTCCCAGTCATCGGACATGGCATGTTCTGCCACAAAAGGACCTGCGCCAACACAGGTGGAATACGCTTTTAAAACGCCAATTACGTGATCCAGGGATTTTCCAGGGATTCCGGCACCAATGGGACCATAGGCAGAAATGGTAGAGGAACTTGAGGTATAGGGGAAAATACCGTAATCAATGTCCCTCATGGCTCCAAGCTGAGCTTCCAGTACCACCTTTTTGCCCTCTGACACTGCCTGTTCCAGATATTCCCCGGTGTCTGCAATATAGGGACCAAACAGTTCAGCCTGTTCCTCACACCAGGTAAGGAGTGCAGGGTAGGACATTGGCTCCTGATGATAACAGCCTGCAAGCTCCAGGTTCTTTGCCTCTAGCATGGTTTTTAATCTGGCTTTTACGGAATCCTCTTTTAAATGAAGGAGATCTCCCAGGCGAAGTGTTTTTTTACGGTACTTGTCACTGTATGCATAGGCGATTCCACGGCGGGTAGAACCAAAGGCACTTCCTGTCTTTGCAAGTCTGTTTTCTTCTAACTCATCCTGCACCTTATGCCATGGCATGGAGACTGTAGCACGTTTTGAAAGTTTCAGATGATCCGGTGTTACCCGGATTTCTTTTTTCTCTATTTCATGGATTTCCTGGGAAAGATGTTCCAGGTCAACCACCATTCCGTCCCCGAGGACGCACACCACACCTGGATGTAAAATACCAGAGGGGAGAAGATTTAAAACGAATTTGCCCTGGGTGGTTACCACTGTGTGACCTGCATTGTTTCCGCCCTGGTAGCGGACAACCACATCTGCCTGCTCTGCAAGAAGATCGATCACACGTCCTTTTCCTTCATCGCCCCAGTTAATACCGGTTACTGCTGTAAGCATTTGTTCCTCCTTTGAAAACTGGTCGGGCTGCTGTTTTCCTATTACAATAAACCGCTTTTTGCCCTACAACAGCGTTCTTTTTTGTTCGAGTACATAATACGCTTGACGTAGAAATAAGTAAAAGCTATAATTGATATGGCTGAAATAAATATATGACATGTCAAAAAAAGGAAAAATATTATGGACGTTAATTTCGAGTATTATAAGATCTTTTATTATGTGGCAAAATACCACAACTTTACCAAGGCGGCCCAGGCGTTAAACAACAGTCAGCCTAATATTACCCGGGCCATGAACTGTCTGGAACAGCAGTTAAATACCACTTTATTTATCCGTACCAACCGCGGCGTACAGCTCACTCCGGAGGGAGAACGGCTTTATATCCATGTGCTAAGTGCAATGGAGCAGTTCCAGGCAGCAGAAGAGGAACTGGCCGACAGCTCCGGATTATCCCACGGAAGTGTAGCCATCGGTGCCAGTGAAACTGCCCTCAATATTTTTCTGCTGGATAAATTAAAAAGTTTTCACATGACTTATCCTGGAATCCGGCTGAGGCTGTACAACCATTCCACCCCGGAAGCCATTGAATCAGTTAAGAGCGGAAAGATTGATTTTGCAGTAGTTTCCACTCCGGCAGAGGTGGATTTCCCATTGAAACAGATCATGCTCATGCCGTTTCAGGAGATTCTGGTTGGAGGCACTACTTTTACCGCCCTTAGCAGTCAGGAGCTTTCCCTTCGGGAGGTAAAGAACTATCCGCTGATTTCTCTTGGGCGGGAAACTATGACCTATAAATTCTACAACAGTGTATTTTTATCACATGGTCTGGATCTTTCCCCGGATACGGAAGCTGCCACTGCGGATCAGATTCTGCCTCTGGTAAAATGCGAGCTTGGGCTTGCTTTTTTGCCCCAGCCGATGGCAGCACCATCCCTTCTGAAAAAAGAGATCGTACAGATCCCATTAAAAGATGAAATTCCGGAGCGCCAGATCTGCCTGGTGTATGATAGCCAGCATCCTATGGGAGCTGCGGCAAGGGAATTAAAAAATACCATTCTATTAGGGCATGTATAAAAACAGCGTATGGAAAAAATTTTGGTAATTAGAAAAAACTTGGAGAAAGTACTTTATGGATTACATAAAAGAAGCGAAAATACTTGGTTTTTCAAATACGGCAATCATGGACACAAAAAAACTCGTATTCAAACCGGAATACCGAAAGTTTTGTGAAGAAAATCAGTGTGGATGTTACAACGTGAATCCAGCGTGTCCACCTGAATGCGGAACGGTAGAATCTATGAAACAAAGGGTATTTGCCTATGAAAAAGCGCTTATTCTACAGACGATACAAAGCAAGGATATGGACTATAAAATGGCGAAGCTTGCGCACAATAAACTCACCGAACAGTTGGCTTCTAAAATAATGGAATCTGGAAATACCGACCTGCTGATCATGTCCGCTGGTCCTTACAGGCACTATTCCTGCCTGTCCGCCTACTGTGTTGATGCCCAGGAAATGGCAGATGCGGTGGGAATGACCTGCTGGGGGACCGATGATAAGATACGGTATTTTTCACAAATTTTATTTCATGGAAACTTATAATGGAAAACACTTACAACGGTCTGTGATATGGCAGACATAAAAATATGATATGAAAAAGAAATCTCTCATCCTATTGCGGTATGACTATAACAATGCTATAATCCCTCCCGAAAAGAGACAGGTACAGTTCTCATTATGATCCAAACAGAAAAAGAGGCGTTTTAGTATGAAAACAGTTTTACCAAGAGAACAAGCTGTAGAAGATATTTTTTCCAGAATCCTGGCTTCCCCGGAGGCATCAGGAAGGCTTCGGAAAGTGTTTTACCAATATCTGGACGATGAACATATGCTGGTGGATGAGGATCCGGACCACTTTTTGCAGGTACTCTTTCACGCTTACCAGAACGGGGATGTAAGTGCTCTTCTTCTGGAATTGTGTGGCAAAAGTATGTTTGATCTGCTCCGCGAAGCCTACCTGATTCCAAGAAAATTCCATGGAAAAGCAGGAGAGAACCCGGTTCTTCTTACTAATGTGGAAGGAGAGCTTCTTCCAGAAACAGGGAAGATGGTTTCCGATCATGAATACGGAAAATTTAAAGAGACATTTGACAGGCATGAGTGTGTACCCAGGTCCGGGCTTTACCTTGCAGATGGATATGACATTGTACATTCTTACACGGACGGACTGGAAATTAAAGAAGAAAAAGAAGAACGCCAGCGTGGAATCTTGATCCTTTATGCACTCCCGGATACCTGTAAGCTGGGTCTTACAGAAGCCCAGACTTATGCCGTTGTATGGAAGACTTTCCAGGAAATCCAGCAGGCAGCACCGCATGCCGTCGTATTCTATGGACAGGAGACCGGTATAAAAAAAGAAAGTCCCGATAAACCCTTTGATGAGCTTGGCGTTCTCCTTCCTATCCATGAGTTTGAGAAGAAAATGCTTCAGCGCATGGAGGAAATTGATGGAATCGTCCTTGCCTGCAGGGAACGGATGATGGAACAGGCTGGAAATGACAGCCTGAAATTATAATGAGACTTTTTTGAAGGAAGTGGCTTTATGCAGTTGGAGAGGGTCAGAAAAAATCACATGGACGTGGAGTGGCATGAATACACCGATGAAAATGGTAAAAATACTCCCGTTATAAATGCGAGCATCACGGAAAAGGCTTCCATTATAGGACGTGTAGGGATTATGTTTTTATCCTGTGGAACTGGAGCATGGAGAGTCCGAAGCTCTATGAATGCCCTGGCGGAAGCGATGGGGATTACTTGCACCACAGATATCGGGCTGATGTCCATTGAGTACACCTGTTTTGATGGGGAAAACGGATTTACCCAGTCGTTATGTCTTACCAATACAGGGGTGAATACGTCAAAGCTGAACCGACTGGAGCATTTTATCCGCGATTTTGAAACAGAGGGGAAAAATATGTCCGGAGAAGAGCTTCATAGCTATCTGGATGAGATTGAAAGAATTCATGGCCTTTATTCCCCGGTAGCCCTGGGGCTGGCTGCCGCCATTGCATGCTGTGGATTTACCTTTCTTCTGGGCGGAGGACTGGTAGAAATGTTCTGTGCTTTTGTTGGCGCAGGACTTGGAAATTTCTTTCGCTGTAAATTAACAAAGCATCATTTTACCCTGTTTCTTGGAATTGTTTCCTCGGTTTCTCTGGCATGCTTTGTATATGCAGGACTTTTGAAATTAGGGGAAATCTTGTTTGGGATTTCCATTCAGCATGAAGCAGGATATATCTGTGCCATGCTTTTTATCATCCCTGGTTTTCCCTTTATTACCAGCGGAGTTGACCTGGCAAAGCTGGATATGCGTTCTGGCATGGAAAGGCTCACTTATGCACTGATCATTGTTCTGGTAGCCGCCATGTCTGCCTGGATCATGGCTATGCTCCTTCACCTGCAGCCAGTGGATTTCATAAAGATCCGTATGTCTGCTGCAATGTGGATCCTCACACGGCTTGTTGCAAGCTTTTTCGGCGTGTTCGGTTTTTCCATCATGTTTAACAGCCCAGTCAGGATTGCCTGTTCTACGGCAGTACTTGGTGCAATTGCAAATACCCTCCGTCTTGAACTGGTGGATCTCGTAGCTTTACCTCCGGCAGTAGCTGCATTTATAGGGGCACTTACAGCCGGACTTCTTGCCTCCCTTTTGAAAAATAAGGTGGGTTATCCAAGGATTTCCGTGACAGTGCCTTCCATTGTGGTCATGGTACCGGGGCTTTATTTATACCGTGGATTTTATAACCTTGGAATCATGTCCTTATCCGTTTCTGCATCCTGGTTTGCAGCTGCGCTTCTGATCATTGCATCGCTTCCGCTTGGACTAATCTTTGCAAGGATTTTAACAGATAAGACGTTTCGGTATTGTACCTGACTTGATTCGTGCTTGTAACAAAGACCGTAATAAATGTGATTGGTGAAATTGTGAAAAGGATATCTGATATTTTCTTTTGACCGGTGATTTTGACCTTACAGGCATTGACTGGGAACCGATTGGAAATATGAATGATATGCAGAATCATGTACTGCCGTATTTGCAGAGTTTTTGCAGTCTGGAAGAAAAAGGTGTGAAGGAGAGACGAGAACAGCAGGTGGCAGAGAAAAATGAGAGCAGAGAAGCTGTGCCAAGAGCTGGCGTTGAAGCAAATACAGCAGTTAAGGATGAAGGAAAAGCTGAAAGAAAGGCAGTAACACAGAAAAAGGCAATGCCAGGAAAAGAAACTGTCGATTCATGAACGTTTAGAAATCAATAAGAGAATTATCCAGGAAAAGCATGGAAAAGATAAGCCGGAGAGAGAAGCTGATTTGGGTGTAAGGACAGTGTAGAATAAGTATAACGAGTCGGAGGTCATGAAGATTATTGTGACCTCCGGCTTTTTGTAAATTGTTAAAAGAATTATATTGTTATATGATTTCGTAAGTGATATACTTAAACATAAGGAAAACCGTGTGAAATTACAGTTTGCTTTTTGCACGGTTTCTTTTATACATGGAAGTTAGTTAAACCTAACAGTAAAACGACGTGAAAGTACTTTTGACTATACAGAAAGGAATACATAATGCTAATAAATGTCTCAGGGACAGCACTCGAATATCGGTACGCTTTTCTTTGAACTTGGATTTAGTTTGATGATGATCTTGGATGTGGCACTGGGGTAAGAGGAGAGGAATGATTCTTATGAGAATATTGATTTATGGTGCTGGTGTGATTGGATCCTTGGAGAACTACCAAACGATGATATTTATGATTTTGTCTTGCTTACTGTCCGGGAAAACCAGCTGTATGAAGCACTTACTGAATTGAAAAATAATAAAAGTAATACGATTGTTACAATGATAAATTCACTGGACAGTTACAATAAATGGGAAGACATTGTCGGAAATGAATATTTTTCGCTTTTTACCCTTGCCATTTTTAGCGATTATGCTGGTAGTTACATTTGGAAGCAGTTTTGGAGATAAATTTATGTGTCAACATGCTATGAAGGCACCAGATGAAATGCGGGAATTGCATAAGCAGTTTTATGCTTATATGAAAAAAATGAAGAAATGCGGATGCAAGGCGAAAAAGGTACAGTGATTGGAGAAAAAAGCATGAAAATGAAAAATATAAAAAATTGTCAATTAAAGAGTTTACAAAAGCAGCAGGAAGATATGAAAGTAACCATGCTGGCATTTACGAAATGTGCAAGAAGGATTATCCGGATCCACAGGCATTTTTTGACAGTGTGAAAAGATGTCTTCGCCCAAATGGAAGATTGATACTGAGAGATGTGATCAGTGACAATAAAGTATTGGTATGGCTAATGAATACATTGGAAATGCCGTTGGCAAATATATGCGGACATGGAGATGTCCAAGTGCCAACAAGAGACATGGTCATAAAATGTTGCAAAAAAGCAGGATTAAAAGTAGAAAAATTTGAAATTCGTAAAGGTATGCGAATGCATTGTGTTGTGAGAAAACCTATGGGAAAGGCGATAGGAAATGAAAGATAAGTATCTTAGGGAAACACGAATGGTTGATTTTTCTAATCCGGCAATTCAAAAACTTATTCAAAATATGAAATGGGTGAATTTGAAAGGATTAAGGCAATCTACAACTATGTAAGAGATGATGTTTTATTTGGATATAATATTGATGACGGAATTTCAGCTTCAAAAGTACTTGCAGATGGTTATGGACAATGTAATACTAAAGGAACTTTATTCATGGCACTTTTACGTGCCTGCAATATTCCATGCAGAGTACATGGTTTTACGATTGATAAAAGCCTGCAGAAAGGAGCTATGACTGGGTTTGTTTACCGTAATGCTCCAAAAAATATTTTCCATAGCTGGGTAGAAATTAATTTTGAAAATCAGTGGTATGAACTGGAAGCTTTCATTTTGGATAAAACCTATATAAAGAAGTTACAGGAACGAAATCCGGAATGTAAAGGTGCATTTTGCGGTTATGGAGTAGCAGTCAAGGATTTCAGAAATCTCATTATTGAATTTGATAGGAACAATACTTATATTCAGAGTGAAGGAATCAATCAGGATTTTGGTGTTTATGATTGTCCAGATGAACTGTTGAAGGAACATCATCAAGAAATTTCAGCCTTTAAAGCATTTGCTTATAGACATATTGGAAGACATCTCATGAATCGTAATGTCAGGAAGATTAGAGAACGATAGTTTTAAGCTTTTAGAATTAAAATTAAATTTGGAGGGTAATATGGCAGACAAAATACAAAATGCCTATGAAACATCAAAAAATATATATGACGATGTTCTTACGCAAAGAAATATTTTCAGCAAACTGTATATTAAGTTATTTTGGAGTGGCACTGATGATAATGATATAGCACGAAAAGTTTTAGCATATGTTCCTGATGACTTTTCAGGAAATCTTCTTGATGTTCCGGTTGGAACTGCTGTATTTACGGAAAACAAATGGAGTTCGCTGAAAAATGCACATATTACTTGCCTTGATTACAGCATAGATATGCTTGATCAAGCCAGAAAAAGACTTGGCAGTCATGCACATATCAAATGTATTCAGGGTGATGTGGGGAATCTGCAAATGGAGAATGAATCTGTTGATACCGTTGTCAGTATGAATGGTTTTCATGCATTTCCTGACAAGCAAAAAGCATTTCATGAAATATGGCGTGTTTTGAAACCAGGCGGCAATTTCATTGCCTGTTTTTATATCAGGGGAAAATCGAAACGGACAGATTGGCTGGTAAAAAATATTCTTGCAAAGAAAGGGTGGTTTTCTCCACCGTTTCAGACGGAGAAAGAGCTGAGAGATATCCTTCAAAAACTATATAAAGAAATGGATATCCATGTTGACGGTTCTATGGTATATTTCCGTTGTGTGAAGTAATGCAATGATGCTGGATTTATAATAAAGTTTCAGATAATAAGTCTGGAACTTTATTTTTGTCTAAATGGATTATTGCCGTCCGTTCAGGTCTGGATAATGCTCGATTCTCATGTTAAGATAATAGAAAAGGTCAGATAAAACTAACACAAAGAAATACCACCAGTGGAAGCAGGAAAACGGCTGTCCGGTGGAGAAAAACAGCGCATTTCCATCGCAAGAGCGATTCTAAAAGATGCACCAATTATTATACTGGATGAAGCAACAGCCAGTGTAGACCCGGAAAATGAACATCTGATCCAGGCAGCTATATCGGAACTTACAAAAGAAAAAACCATAGTAACCATTGCACACAGACTAGTGACGATTGAACAGGCAGACCACCGATTTCTTCCAGTTCCAGTGCTTTTTCAATAACCGGTGTGAAATCTTTCTTCTCATCAATTTCACCATGAGTATAGATGTTGATTCCTTTTCCCTCTGTCTGTTCACATTGAAAACAAAACATTTTTTAATCCTCCGTTTATAGTATTTACCTTTTGTTTCTGCTAAAAGTATAGTATGATAAATACAACTTGTATGTTTGATTTCAAACAGGAGGAACGATTTTGGAAAAATATTTACCTATTCTAAGAAGTAGCCCATTTTTTAAAGGTCTTAATGATAACGAGATATTATCCATATTGCATTGTGTAAATGCAACAGTAATTTCAAAAGAACGGGATTCATATATTTTCAGAGCAGGAGATTCTACCGAGTTAATGGGGCTTGCGGCGTCAGGCTGTGTTCTTGTTATTCAGGAAGACCTCTGGGGACATCGGAATATTCTGTCGAAATGTCATGCCGGAGATTTTTTTGGAGAACCATATGCAGCAAGACCGGGGGCTGTTTTGAATATCAGTGTGGTAGCTGATGAGGATTGTGAGATTATTTTTCTAAATGTCCAGAGGTTGCTGGTCACTTGTCCAACTGCATGTGAGCATCATCAGAAGTTGATCCGTAACCTGGTCAGTGTTCTGGCAAATAAGATACTGATCCTAAACGATAAGATTACACATGTTGGCAAACGAACAACAAGGGATAAACTATTGTCATATCTGTCGGCAGAATCCATCAGACATTCGTCGTTATCTTTTGATATTCCCTTTGATCGGCAGCAGTTGGCAGATTATCTTTGTATTGATCGTGCAGCAATGTCTACGGAGATATCAAAGTTACAAAAAGAAGGCTTTATAAAAACAAATCGAAATCATTTTGAGTTGATTGCTTGTAATGACACAGATTTACAAACTAACAAATGATGGTATAATTTTATTGTTGAACTGACAGAAAGGGTAGATATGAGAAAAGCAATCGTATATGCATCGGTGCATCATGGAAATACAGAAAAAATAGTAAAAAGCATAGCAGAAGAGTGTCAGGTAGATTTGATTGATGCAGTAAAACAGTCAGATGCAGATCTGAGCAGTTATGATATGATCGGGTTTGCATCAGGAATCTATTTTTCAAAGTTTCATCAGTCGATGTTGAAATTTGCTGAAAAGAATTTACCAGATGACAAAAAGGTCTTCCTGATCTGTACTTATGGTGGAAGTGCGAATTATAAATCCATAGAGCAGATTTTGAACAAAAAACATGCCAGCGTAGAGGGTAAATTTGGATGCAAAGGATACGATACATTTGGTCCGTTCAAACTGGTCGGAGGTATTGCAAAAGGACATCCAGATGATAAAGATATCCAATATGCAGTGGAATTTGTAAAAGACTTATAAACACGTAAAGAAGAGGAGCAGTAAAATGGAGGTTGCAAAACCAATCATTCGTAAAATAGATGATACACCTGAGTCATTAAAAATATTTGAAGAGGATTTATGCTCTTGTTCGGATGAAAACGTACAGGAAATAATAACATCGTATCCAACTGTATATATCCATAATTGGAAAGAATCTGATGAGTATGAGGTGTACATAGGAGAATCAAATAATGTGATTCAACGTACAAGACAGCATTATGAGACCGGACTTTATAATGCAAATTCCTGGCAAAACAGAATAACAGGAAAATCTGCGGCCTTGTATATTATCGGTCATGAACATTTTAATAAGTCTATGACATTAGATGTTGAAAATCGTTTGATGCATTATATGCTCAGTGTACCTAAGGTAAGAAAAGTTCATAATCTTCGAGGAAATCCACAGAATCATTATTATCCTATGGAGGAATTGGACAGGATTTTTTCAAAAATCTGGAGAGGCCTTCGGAAAGATAATAAAGATCTTTTTCCAACTGAAAGCATGATACATGATTCTGCAATCTTTAAAGCGTCGCCATTACATAAGTTAACAAAGGAACAGTTACAGGCAAGAGATAAAATAATTGAACGTGTGAAAATGGCTTTATCCATAGGTGCTGCAGGTCAATTAATCTTTGTAGAAGGCGAAGCAGGAACTGGAAAAACAGTATTAAACAGCAGCACATTTTATGAAATATGTTGTCTGGCAGAGGAAAATGGTTTGGATGATCTGAGATGTAATCTGATCATTAATCATGATGAACAAATTACGGTATATGAGCAGATCGCTGAAAAATTAGGTTTAACAGATAAATATGGAGAAGTGGTTTCTAAACCAACACGATTTATAAATACACATTCTCCGAATAATCCAGTAGATATAGCTTTTGTTGATGAGGCTCATTTGCTTTGGACACAGGGTAAACAGTCATATCGTGGTGATAATCAGTTGCAGGATATAATTGAACGCGCCAGGGTAACAGTTGTTATGTTTGATGAGAATCAGATTCTAACAACGGAGCAATTTTGGGAGTCACAAATACTTGACAAATACAGAGAAGAAGCCAAGAAGAATAAGAATTATATTGTGCTTAAAAACCAGTTAAGAATGCATGCAGGGAAAGAAATGTTAAACTGGATAGATGGATTTACAAAGAGAAAAGAGATACTTCCCTTGCCGAAACCTACTATTGACTATAGTATTCGAATCTTTTCTTCGCCAGAAAAACTGGATGAAGAAATATGTAAATTAGCAGACAAAGAGGAATCGTCGTTATCTCGTTTGATCGCAACATATGACTGGGAATATAATGCCAAAACCGATCCAACTGAACGTCTGAGTAAATACTGGGAAGTTCTTATCAATGGATGGCATAAGCCATAGAATAGAGAACTGGAATCTGAATTGTCTCCAAAACAAAAACGTTATAATAAGAAACTAGCGTGGGCAGAGCAGAAACAGACAATCGGAGAGGTAGGATCTACATTTACAATTCAAGGTTTTGATCTGAATTATGCAGGTGTAATTCTAGGTCCATCTGTAA
This sequence comes from Ruminococcus sp. RTP21358st1_G6_RTP21358_211008, assembly GCF_040908885.1. Classification (NCBI taxonomy): domain Bacteria; kingdom Bacillati; phylum Bacillota; class Clostridia; order Eubacteriales; family Oscillospiraceae; genus Ruminococcus; species Ruminococcus sp. RTP21358st1_G6_RTP21358_211008. The sequence goes on along the minus strand of NZ_JBDGDM010000003.1, from coordinate 69,733 downwards.
AATATAAGGATGGAAGAATTGTCTTTGATCCAGATTCGAGTTGTAATACAAAAGCTGTCAGAAAACGTACTTTGTCAGATGGGACAAAGAAGAAATTTGGTGAAGAGTTGCTCCGGCATGAAGTAAGAGTCCTTATGACAAGAGGAGTCAATGGATTGTTTATTTATGCTTGTGATGAAGAATTGCGAAAAGCATTATTAGCTGCCGTAGAATAGAGAGGTATGAGGAATTGAATAAAGAAACAATAGATAGAATTAGAAAATTTTCAGAAGATAGAGACTGGGATCAGTTTCATGGACCGGCAAATCTTGCAAAATCAATTGTTATTGAAGCAGCAGAGCTTCTTGAGTGCTTTCAGTGGTGTGATGATAATTTCAATCTTCAACATGTGAAGGAAGAATTGGCAGATGTACTTGTATATTCTCAAAATCTGTTGGATAAGTTGGGACTGGATGCAGATGAGATCGTAAATATGAAGATGGATCAGAATGAGGCAAAATGTCCGGTAGAAAAAGCAAAAGGTAGTGCTGCAAAATATACGGAACTGTAACATCAAAGATAAAACAAGGGTGAATAGCCTGATCGTTTAGCTGTTCACCCTTTCTCAAGAAAATAATATATCATGAGTGCGTTGTATAGCTCCTGACTCTGATATCTGTTTGTAAAATTCTTTCCTGTAAGCTGTTCTACTCTATGTAACCTGTACTTTACAGTGTTTTTATGTGAAAATAGTTTATCAGCTGTCCTTTGCAGATTGCAGTCACACTCGAAATATGCCCACATTGTTTCTATCAATTGCGTATGAGCCTTTTTTTCATACTGCATTACAGGACTAAGCACCTCATTCGCAAACTGCTGCATTGGTGCAGTATTTTCATACGACATCAGCATGCGGTAAAATCCAATCTCATCATAGAATACGATTTTATTCTTCCTGTTAATATGCTCCAATACGGAGTTTGTCTTAGAGGTTTCATGAAAGCTTTTCTGCAGTTTGGATAGGTTCTCACATGTTTCACCTATATTTAAAGTATATTCTATTTCATTTGGATCATTTTGCAAAAACTTAACAAACCGTTCAAAAATCTCTATGATCTTTTTTCGATCACCTGCACAGTTCCTCATAAAACCTATAATCCTGTCACCATAGCAGGAAACGATTGCAGGATAATTACATTGTGAAAAATATTCTTTTAGAGTCTGTGCATAGCTTCTTATCTGGTCATTGGTGCTTCTCTTTTTGACCTTTTAGCCTTGCATTCTTAAATAATTTTGTGCCCTTCATACTGTATTCCTCTCTTCTCGTTAACAATAACGATTTGTTCTTTTGGCACAAATCATAGCATCCTGTCAGAATACAGTCAATAAAATGCAAAATCAACGTTTTTATTTTATTCTTGTGTACGAAAAAAGTCAAATCAATTTGTTTGCTACACACAAATTGTGTACAAACCCAGAAGGCGAGTAATTAGTTCAATTTATTCCTGTATAACATAAGCTTCTGTTTTTGCTACAAGAAAAATGTTTGACGAATTTGAACAGATGCATTATTGTGTAAGAGGGAGGAAAACTTAAATGATAAATAAATTACATTTGGCAATGATTGAATTATATAGAGGGGATGCAAAGAGAATTCAACATTTTTGCAAAGTGCACAGGCTATGCAAAATTGATGACCAAAGAGAAATAACTAAATCATATAGATAGCTTATGGCAACAGCAGGTTGCTTTTCAGACTGCGGATTTATCGATATGATAAAGACAACGGAGGTGACGACTATGGAAACAAAAAAGATAATTCTTAAACTTAGAACAGAAAGAGGAATGTCACAGGACGAGCTGGCAAATAAAGTTATGGTGACGAGACAAGCAGTATCCCGTTGGGAAAATGGAGATACAGTCCCAAATACAGATACACTTAAGCTCTTATCTAAAGAATTTGATGTTTCAATCAATACGCTTTTGGGAGAACCCAGAAAGCTGATCTGCCAGTGCTGCGGGATGCCAATTGATGATGATTCCATATTGGGACGTGATAAGGATGGCACATTAAATGAGGAGTATTGTAAATGGTGCTATGCTGATGGAACGTACACATATAATAACATGGATGAATTGATTGATGTGTGTGTAAAGAATATGGTAAATGAAAACTTTACCGAAGAACAGGCACGTTCTTATTTGAAAGAAATGCTTCCAAAGTTAGATTACTGGAAAAGGTATGATAAACTTAGCGACAATGGGCAGTATGAAGAGTTTAAAAAGCAATTGATAAACGAAATAAATACTCTGCATATAGACGGACTTCCAAGGGTGAACAAGCTAAATGCACTTGTGGGGAAATATGTGAATCTGGAATATACTCTGCCTAATGGACAAAAAGTGAAATTCCTTGATGATCAGAAAACCTATCTGGGGAATCAACTGGAGTCTGAATTCGGAGGAGACAGGTGCTTCGGTATTCTGGCAGGTATGGATTTTATTCTCGTATGTACATATGAGAAGGATGGTGAAAATCCAGAGCTGCTGATTTATAAAAAGAGATAATATAAGCAAAAAGAAAAGTCTTGACAAATAAACGAGCGTTTACTATTATTGAAATGTAAACGGTCGTTTATTTATTTCGGAGGGAGTGTGCATGGGTAATAGGAAAAAGGAAATATTAATTGTGGCACTGCATCTGTTTGCCAGAGATGGTTATGAGGCTGTCTCAGTCAGCCAGATAGCAGGAGAGCTTGATATGACAAAAGGTGCATTGTATCGTCATTACAAAAGCAAAAGAGATATTTTTGACTGTATTGTGCGCCATATGGAGCAGCAGGACGGTGAGCAGGCCAGAGAGAATGAAGTGCCAGAAGAGAGTATTGAAAAGACACCGGAAGAATACCAGAACGTATCATTGTATGATTTTGTGGAATACAGCAAATCTATGTATGAATACTGGACAGAGGATGATTTTGCATCATCGTTTCGGAAGATGCTGACAATAGAGCAGTTTCGCAGTGAAGAGATGCAGAATTTATATCAGCAATATCTGGTATCCGGACCGGCAGAATACGTGAATGATCTGTTCAAAAATATGAAAATAAAAAATCCAGAAGAGAATGCAATTAAATTTTATGCAAATATGTTTTTCTATTATAGCATGTATGATGGAGCAACAGATAAGACGAAAGCAAAATGTCAGTTTGAACATATGATGGACAAAATTGTAGAAGAAATGAAACAGTAAAATAAGAGCCAGACGCTAAGACGCAGAGCAGATTGTAATATTACAATTTTGCACTGCGTCGTTTATATTATGGGAGGTCAGATAAGAATGAAAGCGATCATATATACATCAAATACCGGAAGCACAGCGGAGTATGCACAATTACTGGGAAAAGAATTGAATCTTCCTGTGCATAGTTTGCAGAAGGCCAAAAACAAGGTGCCTGCCGGCAGTGAAATCATTTATCTCGGCTGGATTATGGCAGGAGGAATCAAAGGGTATAACGAGGCAGCAAAATTGTATAAAGTGCGTGCAATCTGTGGCATCGGCATGGGACAGACAGTCACACAGCTAAGATATGATGGTAAATGGCGGAAAGAAAGATAAACTCAGTGATAAATCAAAGTCGGTGGCTTCCAAGGTCGTAAATGCGATTGTTGCCAAACTAGAAAAAGCATCACAGGCACTTTTGGGAAATATCATCTCTGCCCTGAATGAGCCGAAAAATAAGGTTAAGGCAAAGGAACAGATTAAGGAACAGGCAAGGGTTTCCATTCAGGCAAAACTGAAAGAGAAACAGAAGCAGGTTATGGAATATGAGAAAAAACAAGATGTGCATATCAGAAAAAAGAATATGGAACTTTAGGAAGCATTTGTAATCCATTAGTGGAAATACAGATGCTTTTTTATTGTCCGGAAAGGATTGTATGGGAGTATTTGATGAAGTAAAGGAAAGAGTGACCGCAAGGGAAGTCATGGAGAGAGCAGGCATTGTTTTCAATCGAAATAACATGTGCAGATGTCCGTTTCATCAGGACAAAACGGCGAGCATGAAAGTAAAACCGACAGATAAAAAATATTTTTGTTTTGGTTGTGGGGAAAATGGAGATGCGATTGATTTTGTCGCTAAATATTATAACCGGTCACCAAGAGAAGCAGCCATGCAGATAGCTGACGAGTTTGGGATTATCTATGACAGTTCGGTGCGATCACCGCCCAAGCCGGTAAGAAGAGAGAAATCTCCAATGCAGATTCTTGAAGAAACGAAAACAAAGACATATCGGGTGCTGTCCGACTATCTTCATCTGCTGAAAGAATGGGAGCGGAATTTCAGACCGGAAAGCATGGAAAAGATTGATGAAAGATATGTGGAAGCTGTGCAGAATCGGGAAAAGGTTGAGTTTCAGCTTGATACCCTGCTGTGGGGTACGGAAGATGAAAAGGAAGCAGTGATACACGATTTAGGAAAGGGGGTGGAAGATATTGAGAGAAGAGTCAGGGAATATCGCAGGAATCAGGGAACAGTTAATCACAACAGACAAAGGAGCTGTGAAGCAGTGCATTAGAAATGTGGTTACAGTCTTTGAGAACGACCCGAAGTTCAAGGGAGCCATTCGTTATAACATGATGACTGACAGAAACGACATTGTTAAGGGGTTAGGGTGGTATCGTGAGAGTACGGCACTTACAGATTCTGATATAGACCATATCATGTTGTATCTTGAAGAACATTACAGCCTTACAACGGAAAAGAAGATAAAATCGGCTATCAATGTGGTTGCTATGGAAAATAAGTATCATCCGATTCGTGAAAAACTAGGTTCTCTGGTCTGGGATGGGAAAGAACGTATCAAAGATGTGCTTCATCACTTCCTTGGAGCCGATCAGAACAATTATGTCTATGAAGCAATGAAAGTCCTTCTGTTAGGGGCAATTTCAAGGGTATACCGACCTGGAACGAAGTTTGAATATATGCTGATTCTGGTGGGTGGTCAGGGAGCCGGAAAGTCAACGTTTTTCAGATTCCTAGCCATGAATGATTCATGGTTTACGGATGATTTGAAGAAACTTGATGATGAAAATGTGTTCCGGAAGATGCAGGGGCATTTAATCATAGAACTGTCAGAAATGATAGCAACAGCCAGTGCAAGGAGCATTGAGGATATAAAGTCATTCATCAGCAGACAGAGCGACATTTACAAGGTTCCTTATGAGACACAGCCAAAGGACAGACCGAGACAGTGCGTGTTTGGTGGCACTTCCAACGCTATGGACACGCTTCCTCTCGACAGAACAGGCAATAGACGATTTATGCCGGTCATGGTTTATCCAGACAGGGCTGAGTGCCATATTCTTAAAAATGAAGAGCTTTCAAGAAAGTATATCGAGCAGGTGTGGGCGGAAGCTATGGAGATATACAGGTCAGGAGAGTTCAGGCTTATGCTAAGCAGGGAATCAGCCGAGTATCTGAAAGATTATCAGAAGCAGTTCATGCCGGAAGATGCAGATGCAGGAATGATACTTGCGTTTCTTGATAATTTCAAGGGGGACAGGGTTTGTTCCAAAATGCTTTGGAAAGAAGCTCTTCACAGGGCTTATGAGCCAAAGAGAATTGAATTGAAACAGATTTGCGACATTATGAATAATTCGGTAACAGACTGGATTATGAGTGATGGTGCCATGCATTTCGGTGTCTATGGCAAACAGCGTGGCTGGGTTCGTGCCGGTTTCTCTCAGGGAATCCCCGACAAAGCGGACAGCGATGGTTTTATGGCAGTACCGAAGCAACTGGAATTAGAGATACCATTCAAGTAACAGAATTGATGATGTTACCTTTTGGTTACTGGTTCTGTTACCCAGTGAAAGTATTGATTTTACTGGGTTTTCTCTTGTAGGTAACAAAAGTAACAAGAAAATAGAAAAATAAATAAAACACAGGTAGCAGATACAGGTAGGGTGATTTGAGAGGTCTTTTCGGTCATGTTACCTTTTTTGTTACCTGTCCCTTGTAGGGGGAATCTTGGAAAGGAGAGGTACGAATGCAGGAAGAGAAAACAGCGGAAAATAAAGCAAATTATATTGATGGTGGCAATTTCAAGGCGAGAATAGGAAACACTACCTACCTTGTCGGGGTGTTCTTCAACAAAGCAAAAAAGGTAACAATAGAGGACAGAATGAAGAATTTAATCTGTCAGGAAGTGACAGCAGGCAATTTCTAAGGCTGTACACCACAAAAACAACTCATTTTTTAATGAATTATCATTCTCTGTATTGACAAAACGCTTCCTAAGGGTTGTACCATCGATAAGGCAGGTATGATTGCGACGGACGATAAAAATATCGGTACAAGTGGTGATGAATTTAATGATTCAACAGCAAAATATGTATTAGGTAATGCATGGAATGGAAACTCATATCGATATACGTTAAGTAAGGAAAATGCACAGGAAGGAGAAACCTGGTATGCCCGGGCATATCTTGTTTATACTGATGCAGAAGGAAATGTGAATACGATTTATGGGAAGATAATATTGGCTAATGCGTAAGACAAGGTAATGGATCAGAGAAAAATCATAATTTTTGATAATAATTATTCGGAAAATGGAGGATTAAGCAATGGAACGAGTTTGTAAATTTTTAAAAGAAGCAGGAACATATTATTTAGAAACAGTAGAAGGCGATCAGCCAAGAGTAAGACCTTTTGGAACAGCACATATTTTTGAAGGAAAACTTTACATACAGACAGGTAAAGTCAAAGAGGTATCAAAGCAGTTACACGCAAATTCAAAGGCAGAAATCTGTGCTTTTAAGAATGGTGAGTGGCTTCGTGTTGCTGGTGAACTGATTGAGGATGACAGAGTAGAAGCAAGACAGTCTATGCTTGATGCATATCCTTCATTACAGAAGATAGTCTGGCTGCAGGAACCTATGGCTTCAGCCAAATCTGCTTGAATGAGATTCCGTTCTTCACGAATATCTTTTAGTGTATTATTGATTGCCATTCAATCACTTCCTTTGTTTATTGTTATCAGCAGGATCATGAACCTGCGGTTGAAATCTAATGAAATCCCGGAATTTCTGCACCTTTGCATTTCCCGATTACTTTTCCAAAAATTTTAAAAGAGTCAGATTCCAAAACCTGGATAGGACGATATTTTTGATTTAAAGAGATCAGATAAACACCATCTGGTTCATCGTGTAATTCCTTGATGTAAGTATTGCCGTTGAGATAGAAGATTCCAATTTCACCATTAGCAAGAGAATCTTTTTTCTGAATCCATGCAACATCGCCTGTATGATAAAGTGGCTCCATACTGTCACCGGAGATCCGTACGCCAAAGTCCGTCTGCTCAGGAGCAAGATGTCCTACGTCATAGGTTTCTTTTACAGAATCTTCCAGGTAATTTCCAGTACCAGCAGAAACTGGTTCCCAGGTAATTTCTACCGGATGATAGAATGGGATAATCTTTGCAGACAGTGGAGAAAACTTTTTAGAAGCTTTCAAAATATCAGCAAATTCAATCAATTTATTTCTGCCTTCTTCATTCAATCCACTCATAATGTTATATGGATTTTCTCCAAAGAAGGATTCATATATATCTTCGATATCAAGTAACTGGCAAAGTGTCAGGAAAACATGTAAAGCTGGTTCTCGTGCATTGGTCTCCCATTTGGAGATTGCTTTTGTAGTGACCTGAATACCTTCCTGAGAAAGCAGGTCTACCAGATCTGATTGAGAGTATCCTTTCTTTTTTCTATTTTCTGCTAATATTTCCCCGAAATCACGCATTTGTTCGCCTCATTTCCATTTGAATTTTCTATATGCATTATACCGTATGTTAGAAATAAAATCAACAATAATCTCCAAAATGGAGAAAATGCAACCAGGATGTTACTTGATTATCTCCGGCATGTCGATATATACTAAGCATACAAAAATTGATAAGACATCATGTTGAAGGAAACAGCTGGGGGGTGAAAAGTTTGAGTGAGCGTGTGATCCTGCATAGTAATATGAACTGTTTTGTGTGACTTGAAAGTCACTACATTTATTGTCTTACCGTAAGGTGTAAGACCTGCTGTTCCGTCAGTTGAGTCTAATATCTACAAAGTAGCGGGTAACTGCTATGAGGAAACGAGATATGAAAAATCATCTTTACAGAGATGTAGAACTGATTCCGTGAGGATAAGAACAAGTAAGAGCAACACTGACTTGAGATGATGACTGGGATAGAATGGCTAAGATATCTGAATCACTGGTAAATGCCGTTATGCGCGAACAGGCCAAAGGTTGCTGGGCCTGGCCCAAAATGGGAATGCGGTTTGGTTGGGGGTTGAAACAGCCATCACACGGACTATAGAACCGTCGGCAGAAAGGTGGAGCCTAATCTACCAGCATAAATGTAGTGGAACAAGGTAAGCCCGTATATCTCCATAAAGATACGGAAAGTAACCCGTAAGGGAAACCGATAGATGTGCGGGTAAGGAGGACGGAGAAAGCGAATGCCTTCTTGTAATGAGAAGGATAGAGAATATACTCACCCGAAAGGGGGCAGACTTCCGTCTGGTCTTATGTTGCAAGAGAATTAGCAGAATTTCTGAAAGGAGAAATGCAAATGTACGAGAAATCGTGTGCATCTTCAAATCACATTAAGAGCTGGAAGGATATTGATTTTGGAACAGCTGAATATGAGGTTAAGAAACTGCAGATGCGTATTGCAAAGGCTGTAAAGGAGAACAGAGTAGGAAAAATCAAATCCTTACAATGGACTCTGACTCATTCGTTTTATGCAAAAGCAATTGCTGTAAAAAGAGTAACAGAAAACAAGGGTAAAAGAACACCTGGAGTAGATGGCGTGTGTTGGATAAGTAATGAGGACAAATTTAACGCCATATTCACACTTCAGAGAAGAGGATACCAACCTCAACCGCTCAGACGAATCTACATTCCAAAGAAAAATGGAAAAAAGAGACCACTGAGTATTCCTACAATGAAAGATAGGGCAATGCAAACATTACACAAAATGGCACTGGAACCAGTCACAGAAACTCTGGCAGACGGCACTTCATACGGATTCAGACCCAACAGATGTGTTCAAGACGCTATAGAGCAATGTTTTGTCGACTTGGCTCGAAAAACAGCACCAGAATGGGTGTTGGAAGGTGACATAAAAGGATGTTTCGATAACATAAATCATGAATGGATGCAAAAGAATATCCCTATGGACAAAGAAATTTTGCACAAATTTCTTAAAGCTGGATTTGTGGAAAAGGGAAAACTCAATGCTACTGACCAAGGAACACCACAGGGAGGTACTATTTCACCGACGCTGTGTAATTATGTATTGGACGGATTAGAAAGATTATTGAAGAATAAGTTCAAACGGTATTGGTCGAAAGGTAGACAGATAAATCCAAAAGTAAATCTGGTGCGCTATGCAGATGATTTCATTATTACAGGAGCATCAGAGGAACTATTAAGAAACGAGGTACTACCTTTAGTAAAAGAGTTCACGCATGAAAGAGGATTAGAATTATCGGATGAAAAGACAGTTATTACGAACATACACGATGGATTTGACTTTTTGGGTTGTAATATTCGTAAATATGGGGATAAATTACTTACCAAACCATCAAAACAGAATGTTAAATCAATTATGCGTAAAATTCGTGGAACAATTAAGAAGTTCCGAACGGGCAAGCAATCCGATCTGATCAAATGCCTGAATCCTATTATCAGAGGATGGGTGAACTTTCAGAAGTATAACGTATCTTCGGTTGCATTTAGATATGTGGACTGGCAGACATTCAAGGCGCTATGGAGATGGTGCCGACGTAGACATAAAAACAAACCAGCCGCATGGATAAGAGATAAATATTTCCACAGAATCGGAAACCGTAGCTGGACTTTCTCTGAAAAGCTGACGGAGGATAATTATCTCGCATTAGTATATGCAACCGACACAAACATTACCCGTTTTACACGTATTAAAGCGGAAGCGAATCCCTACGATGAAATTTGGATGGAATACTTCGCTGAACGCAAAAATAAATCCTACAGCAATTTCAAATTTGTATACGAATGATATACAACCGGCTTATTGTGGCAGCAATAGGCTTTATAAGGCTTGAGCCGTATGATGGGAAACTATCACGTACGGTTCTTAGGGGAGGGAAGGACAGTAATGCTCTTCTCTTACCCGACTATGCTAGTGTGGAAATGCTTTATCATCCAGAATATGCTGGTAAGCCATTAGCTGTAGGAGGAGATCCTGAAGCGAGGCATGGAATTGTATTGACGGCGAATTATATTGCAAAGCAAAAAGGTGTAAAGACCGGAATGGCATTATGGCAGGCAAAACAGATTTGTCCGGAAATCATATTTGTACCACCACGGATGGATTTGTATTTGAGATTTTCACAGATGGCAAGAGAAATCTATTTGGAGTATACGGACAAGATCGAGCCATATGGAATTGATGAAGCCTGGCTGGATGTATCGGACAGCAGAAATCTGAAAGGAAGCGGAATGACGATTGCAAGAGAAATCAGCCATCGGATTAAATACGAATTGGGTGTAACGGTAAGTATTGGAATTTCCTGGAATAAGATTTATGCGAAACTTGGTTCAGATTATAAAAAGCCGGATGCAATCACAGAGTTTAATCGAGAAAATTATAAAGACAGGATATGGCAGCTTCCAGCGTCAGATTTGCTTTATGTCGGAAGACAGACAAATAAGAAATTGCAAAAACTTGGAATCCGGACAATCGGGCAACTTGCGGAATCAGACGAAAAGTTGTTAGAGAGTCATTTTGGAAAAATAGGAAATGTATTATGGGCGCAAATGGCTGGGATGAAGATCCGGTTTGCAAGGAAGGATATGAAGCACCAGTAAAGTCGATAGGTAATAGCACTACAACACCGAGAGATCTGGAAAATGATCTGGATGTCTGGATCATTCAAATAGCATTGGCAGAAAGTGTAGCTGCACGATTGCGGAAACATGGATTTAAATGCAAAACAGTAGAAATTACAGTTCGAGATAATGGATTGTATAGTTTTTCCAGACAGATACATTTACGACAGTCAACGAATATTACAAACGAGATTGTAACTGCAGCATTTCAGCTATTTAAAGATAATTACAAATGGGAACATCCCATTAGAAGCCTGGGAATCCGAGCTGCGGGTCTTGTGTTAGATGATATTCCCGTGCAGTTGGATTTATTTGGAAATCAGGAGAAAAAGGAAAAGTTAGAGAAGCTGGATCGCACTGTAGATGAGATCAGACGACGGTTTGGTTATTTCAGTATACAGCGAGCGGCAATGTATCAGGATAAAGTCTTATCCCACTTAGACGCTGGTACGCACACGATCCATCCACACAGTTATTTTCATGGGTAATTGGAGGGATAGATTTGAAAAAAGCATTAACCAGAAAACAGAAAGAAAGTTATCAGTGTATTTTGGATTATACGAAGGAGCATGGATATCCGCCGACAGTACGGGAATTTGGAAAAATGATCGGAGTAAGATCAACATCATCTGCTTTTTCCAGAATCAAACAGTTGGAGTTAAATGGATATATCCGCAGAATCCCGGCATCGCCAAGAGCAATTGAGATTTTATAGTGGGGTGTCGGCATGAACAAAGTATATGTAGATGTAGTAGCAGAGTTTCGGAAAGACGGACAGCTGGTTCCCATATTTTTTACATGGGAGGATGGAAGAAAGTATAGCATTGACAGAACTTTGAAAATCGAGCGGTGCGCCAGCAGAAAGGCAGGCGGTGTAGGAATGATGTACACCTGTATGATACAGGGGCAGGAAAGCCACTTGTTTTACGAAGTGGATAAATGGTTTATGGAGAGAAAAACAGCATAAGGAGAGATAGGTATAGACGATATTATTTGGATTATTAACCGGCAGGGATAGTCACTTTCCCTTTATATTCCTGCAGGTTTTACATAAGAAGATGGATTCCGGTCAGCAAAGGCAGCTCCCACAATGCCTTTTGGATATCCGCTTCTGCAAGTTGTAGTAAGTAATTGCTTCCCATCAAAATCATGAGATCGTGGTACCGCAGGCAAAGGATAAAAGATTTAAACCGTCACTGGGCGTTGAGGAAGAGTAGGTGAGTAATATGAGATACGAAGATTCGATGAAAGGTGTAGCTGATCAGATAATCAAAGAACAGCAGCGAGCCAGTAAAATTAAAAACAATCCAGAAGAGTTCCATTGGCATGACGAATATGCAACGTTGAATTTCTTTCGGTTTATCTGCAAAAATATCGGTAACTTGAGAAATGGAGAAATTGAAAAAATGGTCACACGTTTAAAGTACATAGATCAGAAAGCAGTGGAAAACCATGTGAATGGTGCTGTTTGGGCATTTGATTATGATAAGATGTTCTGTGTATTGATGGAAAATGAAATTTGTCGAAAGGTATGTGAAAAGAATAAATATAACAGTTGGATGAATCTGATTGGACAGTATTGTGTTTCAAGGACTTAAAGACGAAGAAAGTTGTTGGAGAGAAATAATTTCCAGCAACTCTGTCTTTAATGAATAGAGTTCATTTTTTTATTCAACTATTCCCATGATATATACAATATGTAAATGTGCAATTCAAATATCAGTTTATGCTAAGTGCAAAAATAATAATAATTACTATTATTGACAAAAGAATAATTATCATGTATAATACAGATACATAAGAAACAAAGTGTTAGAAAAATTGCTAGGAACTTGGTAACAAAAATAAATCGACATTGAAAAGGGAAAATGACTATGAAAAAATATGAATGTGAACCATGTGGATATATTTATGATCCGGCAGTAGGAGATCCAGACGCCGGTATCGCTTCAGAAACTGCATTTGAGGATATTCCAGATGACTGGACATGCCCAATCTGCGGATTAGGAAAAGATGTTTTCGTTCCTGTAGAAGACTAAGCAGAAAATACAGGTACGAAACTGCCAGACATTAAAAGAGCCTAAGAGAACATATAAAAGAAATGGAGGTCAAATTATGACTTACGATTTAAACATTACCTTTGATGACAATTTAGTAACAGGAAATAAAACAATCGATACACAGCACAAAGAATTGATTGACCGTATTCAGAACTTTGTAATTGCCTGTCAAAATGGCGACAGCAAGCTAAAGGCAATCAAACTTCTGGATTATCTTAACGAGTATACTGACTTTCATTTTAAAGAAGAAGAAGCACTTCAGGAAAAAGCCGGTTATCCAGAGCGTGAAAAACATTATGAAAAACATGAAGAGTTTAAAAAGACAATTCAGGAACTGTATGAATACCTTCAGGAGTATGAAGGACCAACAGATCGGTTCAGTGAACTTGTACAGAAAAATGTAATCGACTGGCTGTTTGGACACATTAAAACATACGACCGCTCTGTGGCAAAATTTATCTTTATGAAACAAAATCCAGATCGATGCTAAAATAAACCAGGGAACGAGTTCACTCAGAATGTAGACAACGTGATGAAGTAAACTAGGGGCTGTCATAATGCAGCCCCTTTCCTGTTATAGCGATATTCTAGGTAATATATTGCGCTGGCATGACATATTATTTTACTACTACTATATGGGAAGAGCAAGCAGTTCTTCTTTTTTTGTCCTTTTTATCCAATTTTAAGTTGTAAAGTCTCTTTTCATGCCAACAGAAATATGCTAAATTGATTTTATAGAACAAGATATAATTCCACTTATATATCTGAGGAAAATGAATGAGAGAGAAAACTATATATGAGAAGATTGCAGAAAAGTATAACACAACACCAGAAGAAGTACGCAGAGAAATGCAGATAGCCATAGATGCAGGATTTGTTAATCCTGACCCGGCAGTGCAGGAAGAATGGGAGAAAATGACACTTAAAGGAGACAGGCCCACACCGGAAGAAGTAATCAATTACGCAGTAAAAAAATTAAAAGGAAATTAAAAATATGAAGAAAAAGATAATTGCAGTAATTTCAGGAACAGCAATCTTGATAATTGCTGCAGGAAGTATTTATGGGAAATTTGAATCCAGTCATAAAGAAGGCGAACCAGATGTAGTTGGAACTTTTTCTGTAAATCGGGATGAAAATATAACCGTGGTCGCAAATAGGGAAGATATTGAGGATAGAGAAGCGTTTGCAAGAAAACTTTTGCAGATGTACAAGGATGATTCTTTTCATTCGACAAAATTCTCCACAGACAGAGGATATGCGACGAGCATTGATATGAACATCTATTTATGGAAAGAAGATATTGAAGACGGGGAATCGGTAATGACGGCCGAATATAGACCTGTAGAATACGGAAAGGACTATGATGTTGTCAATAATCCTGATAAATTTCAACTATATATAGATGGAAAAGAGATTAAATAGTAATCTCCTGAAAGCAAGCTTTTTGTCAATTATTTCAAAGAAAAATTAAAGGATAACAATACATAGTTTTGACAATGATATTTTGAAAAATTTTATAGGAATGTTCTATTATCAAATTGACATAGGAATATGGTAGCGTATAATTAGAATTGAATACACTGAAAAAATGGAGGAATTACATGAAAGCACATAAATATTGGTCAGTAGGAGCATTGATCACAATGCTTGGGACTTTTTACACTGGATATAAAAAGCAAAAATCAAGTCACAAATACTTTGCTTTAAGTTCTATGTTATGTATGGTAATGGCGATATATACAGGTCATAAAATGATTACCGGGAATAGGAAGAAAAAGGCGAATAAAGAGAAAGATACAGAAAGGGAGGGATAAATAATGTTGGAAGTAGGGGTTAAGGCACCGGATTTTGAGTTGCCAGATCAAAATGGGAAAATACATAGATTATCGGATTATACAGGAAAAAAAGTGATTTTATATTTCTATCCCAAGGATAATACAGCGGGATGCACGAAACAGGCATGTGGGTTTTCTGAGCGATACCCTCAGTTTACCGAAAAAGGAGCAGTTATTCTTGGAGTCAGTAAGGATTCTGTATCCTCTCATAAGAGATTTGAGGAAAAATATGGATTGGCATTTACACTTTTAGCAGATCCAGAGCGGAAAGTTATTGAAGCATATGATGTATGGAAAGAAAAGAAAAATTATGGAAAAGTCTCTATGGGAGTAGTAAGAACCACATATCTTATTGATAAACAGGGGATTATTATAAAGGCAAATGATAAAGTCAAGGCTGCAGATGATCCTGAAAATATGCTCAAGGAATTAGATTAATGAAGATAATATTATCACCTGCTAAAAAGATGATTACAGATACTGACAGCATAGCGCCGGATGGATTGCCTGAATTTATTGAAAAGACGACAGAGATACAAAGTTGGTTGAAAAGTAAGTCAAAAGAAGAACTGAAGACTATCTGGAAATGTAATGACAAAATTACAGAACAGAACTTCAATAGATTGGAAAACATGGATCTTTATCATTTACTTACCCCAGCTGTCTTATCATATGAAGGAATTGCTTTTCAATATATGGCTCCATCCGTGTTTGAGGACAGTCAGTTCGAGTATGTACAAAAGCATTTGAGAATAATATCTGCATTTTATGGTGTGTTAAAACCAAGGGATGGTGTGACGCCTTATCGTTTGGAAATGCAGACGAAGGTTGGAATAGGAGAAACAAAAAATCTGTATGAGTACTGGGGAGATTTATTATACCGCTCAGTGATTGATAACAGCAGGATTATAATCAATCTGGCATCGAAAGAATACTCTAAGTGCATAGAAAAATATCTGACACGACAGGATAGATACATTACGATTACATTTTGTGAGTTATCAGGAGATAAACTGGTGACAAAAGGTACATATGCTAAGATGGCCCGTGGTGAAATGGTTAGGTTCATGGCTGAAAACAGAATTGAAAATCCTGAGGATATTAAGAAATTTGATAGACTAGGCTATTCATTCCGCTCTGATTTATCATCAGATGCAGAATATGTTTTTGAACGGAAAAAATGATGATTGAATGATTATTTTAAATAAAAGGTAATCAGTAATATTGATTATTATAATAATAGAAGGAGGAACAAACTAATGAAATATGTATGTGACGTTTGCGGATGGGAATATGATGAAGAGGAAGGTTATCCTGAAGGTGGTATTGCACCAGGAACAAAGTGGGAGGACGTTCCAGAAGATTTTGAATGCCCATTATGTAATGTTGGAAAAGATCAGTTTTCAGAAGTTGAATAAAATTCTGATTATTTAAATACGGCTAGATAAACAAAAACCCTGGTGCGTGTGAGCAACAGGGTTTCAGACTGTAGACAAACTTGGTGTTGGGTGTTATGCCCAGCACCATTTTTCTTTTAAAACTTCTTTTCTTTTTATTTTCTTCAAAATCAACAAAAATCTGGCTGTGTTCCAACCTCGTTTTTCCAGGATCTTTGCCAGTTTTTTCAGATTCATGCATGCAAAGGTAAGCCCGGCTTTCATTTCCATCCGTGCTTTTTTCCAGAATCTTTGAAAAGATATGCTCAAAAAGGTCTGTATCTTTGAAACGGCGGGTATAATTCTTTCCAAATGTAGAGAAATGAGGTACTGGATCTAACATGTCTAGTCCGAGAAACCAACGGTATGCAACGTTTACCTCGATCTCTTTCATGGTCTGACGCATGCTTTTTATCCCATAGAGATACTGAATGAATGGTATCTTTATCAGCATGACGGGATCCATACTGGGACGGCCGTTATCCGGACAGTATTTTTCTTCAACCAGATCATAAATAAAATTCCAATTGATTGCTTTATCAATCAATCGCAGCATATGGTTTTGAGGTACCATGTCATCCATGGAAAACATCATCATTTGTTATCTGCATTTTTCGTCATCATAAAAAACACCGCCCTTCTGATATTTATTATATCAGAAAAGCGGTTCCAACAATAGCAAAACCCTGCAAAAGCAGGGCTTTGTCTACAGTCTGAAGCAGCTGGATTACAGCTGCTTCAGTACGTTTAAGAGTTTTGTATTATCGTCGTGCATCATGATGCAGAAGCGGACAAATTCGCCGTCCAGGCACTGGAAGGAAGAACAGTCGCGGATCATCAGGCCTTTTTTGATGCAGGCCTCAAAGACATCGGCGGAAGTCAGACCGTCCCGGCGGATTTTTAATAAGATGAAATTGGCATAGGCAGGATAAACTTTAAAAGTAGGGATATTTTGAAGTTCCTGCTCCATGCGGTCACGCTCATCGAGGATCAGATCACGCGTTTCCTGAATGTAGTCGTGGTCACGGAGCATCAGCTCTCCGGCAAAGGCACCAAGACTGTTCAGTGACCATGGCGTCTGTTTTTCTCGCATTTTGGAAAGAAATTCCATATTTCCGGTAATTCCGTAACCAAGACGCATGCCCGGTGCAGCATAAAATTTAGAAACACCACGCAGTACCATAAGATTGGTAAATTCTCTGGTCAGAGGAATTGCAGTTATTTCTTCGACATCTGGTGCGAACTCTACGTAAGTTTCATCGATCATGACAAAAATATCTTTATCTGCACAGAATGCGATCAGTTTGCGGAGATCTTCCTCCATGATTGCAGAGGAAGTCGGATTATTCGGATTGCAGAGAATCAGGAAATCATAACCGTTTTCCAGAGTTTTGCACAGATCCTCTACATCGAGAGTGAAATTTCGTTCTTCTCGCAGATGATAATATTCCTGTGTGCTTCCGGAGAAAGAAAGTTCTCTGGAATATTCGGAATATGTCGGTCCGAGAATCAGGGTGTGTTTCGGCGCACGTTCCTGAATCAGAAGTGAGATCAGTTCACTGGAACCATTTCCCGGTAAAATAAATTCAGCGGGAATCCTGCAGTATTCTGAGATCGTATTTCTGAGAGATACATAATCTCTGTCCGGATAAGAAGAAAAAAGATCGACATTTTCTGCAATTTCTTTTTTTACAGAGGCGGAGAGGCCAAGAGGATTGACATTTGCCCCGAATTTAACGATATCTTCTTTATTTAAATGATAGTAGTCACATATTTTTTCTATGTCACTTCCATGAAAAACCATTTTTGTAGTCATAAGGTTACACTCCTCATTATTTCGCTATTTACTATAATAAATCATCGAAGCGTTTTTTACAATAGACAACCGCCGAAGATGTGTTATACTAGAAAAACAGGTGTTGCTGTGAACAGCAATAACTAATAAATATGCAAGACGGGGGAATGAATATGAGATTGCAGACAGTACAGGATGCATTGAATCAAAAAAATATCAGGTTTGAATATACCGAAGAAGACGGATGCGGAAGTCTGGATTTTATGTTCCGCGGACTGAAATTCCATGTGTGGGAATATCACGATGGAGTCTGGGGTGCAGAGACAAATATCTATGAGGCAGGCAGAAGTGAGGATATTGAGGGCGATTATGAAGAAAAGATTGCCGGAGAAATTCTGTCTTGGCCGGATATGATCAATAATAGAAAAATGAAACTTGTAAACATTTCCGATGAAGGCGCAAAATATAAATGGCAGCTTTATGATCTGTATGACAAAGCATTTCCGGAACAGGAGAAAAAGCCCCTGCAGGTAATGGAAAACCTGGTAGCAGATGGAAAGATGGAGATGCTTGCAATGGTTGACGAAGATGAATTCGTAGGACTGGCAATCAATCTGATCGATGCGGAGCAGGATAGGGCGCTTCTGGATTATTATGCAATTGTACCGGAGAAAAGAAATTACGGATATGGAAGCAGGGGACTGGAGGCATTACTTAAAAAGTTCAAAAATCATAAATATATTTTTGAAATAGAAACACAGGATGAAAAAGCAGAAAATGCTGAAGAACGCAAAAAAAGAAAGGCTTTTTATCTTCGGAACGGACTTCAGGAGACGGGATTGTTTGTAAATGTGTATGATACAGATTTTGAAATCCTTACACCGGACGGTGAGCTGACTTTCTGGGAATATGTAGATTTTCTGCGAGAAGTAATGTATGAAGAATACGTACAGATTCTTCGCCCGACATTGATTGCGATGAAAAAATAATAAAAATACAAAAGGAAATTGAGGACAGGGAACGTGGGAGAAAATGTGGTTTTAGTTTATCTGGTAGTATGTTTTTTTGTATTTCTGGCAGGATTTGTGGATTCGATTGCCGGAGGAGGCGGACTGATCTCACTTCCGGCATATATGATTGCGGGACTGCCGGTACATACTGCAATTGCAACAAATAAAATGAGCAGCTCCATGGGAACTTTCGTGGCATCTTTTCACTACATGAAAAAAGGCTTTATGAAATGGAAAATCTGTATTCCGGCAGTTTTTGGTGCAATTGCCGGATCCTGGATAGGATCTCATCTGGCTCTTCTGATTTCGGAGAAAGCTTTAAAGATCGCCATGCTGGTTGTGCTTCCGGTCATTTTGTTTTATGTACTGAGAAGCAAAGCACTGAAAGGAAAAGACGAAAATGCAACAGACGTAATCAATGGAATGCTGATTTTTAAAAGTATTCTGATCGCAGCTGTAGTTGGTATTTATGATGGGATTTACGGACCGGGAACAGGAACATTTCTGATGCTTTTATTTACCGGTTTCTGTCATATGACATTAAACGATGCAGCAGGTGCCACAAAGGCAATCAATCTGACAACCAATATCACAGCACTTGTCGTATTTCTGATCAATGGCAAAGTGCTTTTGCCACTGGGAATTGCAGCAGGAGTTTGTAACATGGCAGGGAATTATCTTGGAAGTCATAGCTTTACTTCAAACGGTCACAAGATCGTAAAACCGGTTATGATTGTGGTGATCGTGATCTTCTTCATTAAAGTATTAACAGAACTGATTTGAAACACACAAAAGGGGACTTATTTCACATCCCCCTTTGTCTACAGTCTGAAACCCTGGTGCGTGTGAGCAACAGGGTTTTTTATTGCGATAGTTTGTGATGATATCACAGAAAATGATTTACCTTTTGCTTATAATGTAACTACAAACAAAGTAAGGAGGTAGTCTAAATGAGATTAAAAGATAAAGTTGCAATCATTACGGGTGGAAGCCGTGGTATAGGATTTGCTACATCTGATAAATTCTTGAAGGAAGGTGCTTCAGTTGTGTTGGCAGCAAGTTCACAGGAATCGGCAGATGTTGCTGTAGATAAATTAAAAGAAAAATATCCCAATGCAATAGTTGCTGGAATTAGTCCAAATCTGGCAAGCATGGAGTCTGTCAGAAAGGCTTTTAAAGAGGCAACTGAAAAATATGGATGTGTCGACATACTGGTAAATAATGCAGGGATTTCAGAAAACACCTCATTTATGGATTATACAGAGGAGACTTTTGATAAAGTCATGGATCTAAATGTAAAAGGAGTATTTAATACTACTCGTGTAGCAGCAGAATGTATGGTGGCAAGAGGCAAGGGGGTCATTCTCTCAACTTCTTCCATGGTGAGTATTTCGGGACAGCCAAGTGGGTTTGCTTATCCGGCATCGAAGTTTGCAGTAAACGGATTGACTGTATCATTAGCAAGAGAACTAGGACCTAAAGGTATTCGTGTTAATGCTGTTGCACCTGGGATTACAGAAACTGATATGATGAAGGCCGTGCCAAAGGAAGTTATCGAACCTATGATTGAAAGAATTCCATTGCGTCGTCTTGGACAGCCAGAAGATATTGCCAATGCGTTTGTGTTTCTTGCTTCAGATGAGGCGAGTTACATTACAGGTGTTATATTAAGTGTAGATGGTATGGCAAGAAGTTAAGTTAATGAGGTATGGTGATGTAATCACGGAAAATAAATGAAATTAAGACTATAATAAATCTACAAAAAGAAAAAGATAAGGAGGACTGTAAAATGTCTGCTATTAATATCAATAAAAATAATTTTCAGAACGAAGTACTGAATTCCGATAAACCCGTTCTTTTAGATTTTTGGGCATCTTGGTGTGCGCCTTGCCGCATGGTAGTACCTATTGTAGAGGAGATTGCAAGTGAGCGTAGAGATATTAAAGTTGGAAAGATTAATGTAGATGAAGAGCCTGAACTGGCAAATAAGTTCAGTATTATGAGCATTCCGACTTTAGTGGTTATGAAGAATGGGAAGATTGTACAGCAGGTTTCAGGGGCGAGACCTAAGAATGCGATTTTAGAAATGCTTTAGGGAGGTGTGCTAATGGGATTTTTTGATCTCTTTAAACAGTCGAATATTAATCAAGGCATAGAAGAATATAAAAGGACTGATGATGCAGTTCTGCTGGATGTACGTACACCGCAGGAATATCAGGAAGGACATATACCAGAAAGTAAAAATGTGCCGTTGCAGCAACTTGACAATATTGCTTCTGTAGCGAAGAATAAGGATATCCCACTGTTTGTATACTGTTATTCCGGTTCACGAAGCCGCCAGGCAACTGGGACACTGCAACGAATGGGATATTCTAAAGTAAATAATATCGGTGGCATTGCAGCTTACTCAGGAAAGGTGGAAAAATAAGATGAAGGTAATAATTGTAGGAGGTGTAGCCGGAGGAGCTACAGCCGCAGCAAGAATACGCAGACTGAATGAACATGCTGAAATTACTGTGTTTGAAAGATCCGGATACATATCCTATGCAAATTGTGGACTTCCATATTATATTGGAGACGTGATCACAGACCCGGAAGAACTTACACTACAGACACCAGAGAGTTTTTTTAAACGCTTCCGTATTAACATGAAAATTCATCATGAAGTTATCTCCATACATCCGGAACGTAAAACGGTTTCAGTGAAAAATTTAGAGAATGGTGAGATATTTGAAGAAAAATATGATAAGCTGATCCTCTCTCCAGGTGCAAAGCCAACACAGCCGAGACTTCCCGGAGTAGGTATTGATAAACTTTTTACACTTCGTACTGTAGAAGACACTTTTCGGATAAAGGAATATATAAATAAGAATCATCCAAAATCGGCTGTATTGGCAGGTGGCGGTTTTATTGGTCTGGAACTGGCAGAAAATTTGAGGGAGCTTGGCATGGATGTTACGATTGTCCAGCGGCCTAAGCAGCTGATGAACCCTTTTGACCCGGATATGGCATCCATGATCCATAATGAAATGAGAAAGCATGGGATAAAACTGGTACTGGGCTATACAGTAGAAGGATTTAAAGAAAAAGACAACGGAGTGGAGGTCCTGTTGAAAGATAATCCATCCCTTCAGGCTGATATGGTAGTTCTGGCAATCGGAGTCACACCAGACACAGTATTAGCAAAAGAAGCCGGTCTGGAACTTGGCATCAAGGAAAGTATTATAGTGAATGACAGAATGGAAACCTCTGTACCGGATATTTATGCTGCAGGTGATGCTGTTTAGGTAAAACATTATGTTACGGGTAATGATGCGCTGATTTCTTTGGCAGGACCAGCCAATAAACAGGGCAGAATCATCGCTGATAATATTTGTGGCGGTGATAGTCGTTACCTGGGCAGTCAGGGAAGCTCCGTTATAAAAGTGTTTGATATGACAGCAGCCACTACAGGTATCAATGAAACCAATGCCAAAAAGTCAGGATTAGAGGTAGATACAGTAATTCTTTCTCCTATGAGTCATGCCGGTTACTATCCTGGTGGAAAAGTGATGACCATGAAGGTGGTTTTTGAAAAAGAGACCTATCGTTTGCTTGGTGCTCAGATTATTGGATATGAAGGAGTTGATAAACGTATTGATGTGCTGGCAACAGCAATCCATGCAGGGCTGAAGGCAACCCAGCTGAAGGATTTGGATCTCGCATATGCACCGCCTTATTCCTCTGCCAAGGATCCTGTAAATATGGCAGGATTCATGATAGACAATATAGCAAAAGATACCTTAAAACAATGGCATCTGGAAGATATGGATAAGATTTCTAGAGATAAAAGTGTTGTGTTGCTGGATGTGAGAACTGTAGGTGAATTTAACAGGGGGCATATGAATGGATTCAAAAACATTCCTGTAGATGAACTAAGGGAACGTATCAATGAAATTGAGAAGGGAAAGCCTGTTTACCTGATATGCCAGAGTGGGCTGCGAAGTTATATTGCCAGTCGTATTCTGGAAGGAAATGGATATGAAACATACAACTTCTCCGGCGGATTCCGCTTCTATGATGCAGTTGTCAATGACCGTGCGCTGATTGAAAAGGCATATGCATGTGGTATGGATTATTAAAAATAATCATAATATTTTTATAATTTTCTCGTAATATAAAAAGATCCCCCATTTATTAGAATGACTTTCATAATTCTGATAAATGGAGGATTCTTCTTTATATGTTACAGAAAAACAATTTTATGACCTTTGGAGTGTTTCCAGTCTTTTTGGATCAAGGATTGTGATTTTGCCGCGGGAGAGTTTGACGAGACCCTCGCCTTGAAAGTATCGAAGCATTCGAGTGATAACTTCCCTGTGGGAACCAAGATGATTAGCAATCGTCTCATGAGTGATTTTCAGCTCGTTTGTTCCTTCGATAGAGGTCTCTTCTAAAAGAAATGAAGCAACACGCTTATCCAAACTCTTCCACATGATTTGTTCAATCAGCCACATGACATCAGAAAAACGGGTGGCTATTAACTCATTGGTATAGTTTGCGACGGGAGCAGATTCCTTCATAATGCCCTTATAGATTTCAGCAGGGATGATCCAAAGATCAGTATCTTTTTCTGCTTCAATGGTTACTTCAAATTGAATGGAGCGTATGATACATGAGGCGGATAAAAGACACATATCCATATCGAACAGACGGTAAAGTGTAATCTCTCGTCCTTCATCTGAAAGTATGTAGGTTCGAAGCTGCCCGGATTTAACCAGTAATAATCCAGTGCAATCCAGGTTTCCATTGTGAATGATTGTCCCTTTTTTTACATACTGTGTGATTAAATTGTCTGAAATTATTTTTTTCTGTGTTGTATTTAAGTCATTCCATAGTGGAAAACAATTTTCGAAGTTCATAACCGTTATCTCCTTTACGAATATAGTATACTTGCTTTTTTTAGATGCGTCAATTATGTAACTGGCATATGCCACAAATAGAAATAAAAAGAAGTGTAATAAAGTAAATTATCTTTTCTGTGATATCATCACAGAAGCAAGATCTTTTATGCGATATATTAAGTTCAAACAGGAGAAGGAGTTGAAAAATATGACATCAATAAATATAAATAAAGAAAAGTTTGGACAATTAATTCATAAAGAAAAACCGGTTTTGGTTGATTTCTGGGCACCTTGGTGTGGTTATTGCCGTAGAATTGGAGCGGCTTATGAAAAAATAAGTGAAGAATACAGCGATATTCTTATTGCTGGAAAAGTAAATATTGATGAAGAACCACAGATTGCAGAAGCTGAAAAGATTGAGATAATTCCTACGCTGGTTTTATATCGAGATGGAAAGGCAATAGATTCTATTGTTGCACCTGAATCAAAAATAATGATAGAGAATTTTATTAATGAAGCATTGGAAAAATAAAAGGAGGACTGCTGTATGAATGAAAATCATGTTTACGATATGATTATCGTGGGGGGAGGACCTGGAGGGTATACTTCAGCATTATACGCAGCCAGAGCAGGATTTGATACAATTGTTTTAGAAAAATTATCTGCAGGTGGTCAGATGTCATTGACCTGGCAGATTGATAACTATCCTGGTTTTGAAAATGGAATTGACGGATTTTCATTGGCAGAGAAAATGCAAAAACAGGCGGAAAAATTTGGCGCTAAAAGTGAATATGCTGAAGTTTTTAATATGGATTTAACAGGAAAGCTTAAGAGAGTAGAAACTAGTTCGGGAATTTATATTGGGAAAACAGTAGTGATTGCTACTGGAGCAAATCCAAGAGAACTTGGTCTCGCTAAAGAAAAAGAATTGATAGGTCATGGGGTTGCTTATTGTGCCTCCTGTGATGGTATGTTTTATAAAGATAAGATCGTGGTGGTTGTTGGTGGTGGAAATTCTGCTGTATCAGATGCTGCTCTTTTAAGTCGAATTGCTAAGAAAGTCATCATTGTTCATCGTAGAGATACATTACGTGCAACGAAAATCTACCATGACCAGCTGATGAAAACTGAAAATATAGAGTTTCGATGGAATAATACAGTAAATGAACTGATTTATGGAGAACGATTGACTGGTGTGCGGTTGAAAGATACAGTTACAGGAGAAGAAAACATTATAGAATGTGACGGCCTGTTTGTGAGTATAGGAAGAAAACCGACAACAGATTTTTTAGATAATCAGATAGAACTGGATAATAAAGGATATATTGTGGCAGGTGAAAACACTGAAACGAGTATTCCGGGTGTTTATGCTGTAGGAGATGTCAGAACAAAGTTACTTCGTCAGATAGTAACAGCAGTGGCAGATGGTGCTATGGCAGTACATATGGCAAAAGAGTATATGGAGAAATAATAATCAGAATTTGAATAGTGAACTTTTTATACTGAAATATGTACGATTTCAATAATGACATGAACTTATGGGAACGTATTGCGGATACTTTGTGAACTTTATCCTGATACAATGATTATGCTGATGAAAGAAGGCATTCAGAATGAAATTACACTAGAAATACTTATGACAAAAAAACATAAGAAAACACCGGAAGAAAAAGCAGCTGTTGCGAAACAAAAGAAACAACAGATGAGAGCAAAACTGAAAAAAGAAACAAGAGATAATCTGGCTAAAGAAGAGATCTTGCAAGATGACCGATTTTTCTTTATTGCCGGTTATACCTCCGGAGGTGCACCGTATGGTATCACCTTGGAGGAAATGGGTCTGAAACCTTGGGATGATTTGGAGGAAAATAAAATGGTGTAAAAGTGGTGTAAACAAACAAAAATCAGCTGTGAAGACTATTGAAAACTATTGAAAACAATACGCTTCTCATAAAAATATGCAAAAAAAGTGGGTTATTATATTTTTTTACATATAAAAAGAAATTGTGAAATTTTTATCTTTAAATGTGCGAAAATTATGAAAATTGTGCGTATTCATATACTTATACAGAAGAATTTTCATGTAATAAGGCTAAAAAATGAAGCGTAGCGGTAGAATACGGAGCTGATTTGCACAATAAAATATAAAAAAACCAGATAAATCAATACGTCATTTAAAAACAAATTCTTAACAAATAATGAATTTTGTATATATTCAAACGTTTTTGTTGCACTTCTTTTGTCAATTTGCTATAATTGGTACAATAAACAGAAAGAAATGGGAGAGGTGAACTATGAATTTAGGTATCATTGCACATAATAGTAAAAAAGTTCTCATTGAAGATTTCTGTATCGCTTATAAGAACATCCTGGCCAAGCATGAAGTATATGCTACCGGCACTACAGGAAGAAGAATTGAGGAAGCCACCGGTCTTCATGTCCATAAGTTTTTACCGGGCAGTATCGGAGGCGATAAGCAGTTCATGGAAATGGTAGAGCGGCAGGATCTGGATATGGTAATACTTTTCTATAATCCTGTTATGATAGATCCAAAGGAGCCAGACATCACAGCTATTGTAAAGCGCTGTGACCAGTATAATATTCCGGTGGCGACCAATATCGCTACTGCAGAACTTCTTATTCTTGGACTGGCTCGTGGTGATCTGGATTGGAGACTGAATCTGAAATGAGAGTCATCGCAGGAAAAGCAAGACGACTGAACCTTAAGACTGTGCCGGGTATGGACACACGCCCCACCACAGACCGCATCAAAGAAACTCTTTTTAATATTCTTCAGCCTGAACTTCTGGATTGTCACTTCCTTGATCTGTTCAGCGGAAGCGGTGCAATCGGCATTGAGGCATTAAGCCGCGGAGCAGCTCGGGCTGTTTTTGTTGAAAAAAATCCCAAGGCATGCACATGCATAAGAGAAAATCTGACATTTACAAAACTTGCAGATAGTGGTACACTGCTGAATATGGACGTGATGCAGGCCCTTCGTTCCTTAGAAGGAAAGGGCGTTTTCGAATGCATATTTATGGATCCCCCATATAACCATGAGCTGGAGCGTCAGGTTCTGGAATACCTTCAGGACAGCAGTATTCTGGATGAGAATACACTGATCATCGTGGAAGCTGACCTTACTACAGATTTCGGTTATGTGGAAGATCTTGGCTACAGACAGCTGCGTTCCAAAGAATACAAAACTAACAAGCATATCTTTTTATGCCGGGGAAAGTGAGAAAAATACATGGTAATAGCTGTTTATCCAGGAAGTTTTGATCCGGCCACTTATGGTCATCTGGACATAATCAAGCGTGCAAGCGTATCTTTCGACAAAGTAATCGTAGGAGTTTTGCATAATTCTGCAAAAAGTCCGTTGTTTTCTGTTGAAGAACGTGTTAATATACTAGAAAAGGCAACAAAAGACATGGAGAATGTAGAAATCAAGGCATTCAAGGGTCTTTCTGTGAACTTTGCCAGAGAGAATCATGCACAGGTGATCGTGCGCGGGCTTCGTGCAGTTACAGATTTTGAATTTGAACTGCAGATGGCACAGACAAACCGAGTGCTTGCTCCGGATATTGACACCGTATTTCTGACGACAAGCCTGGAATATGCATATCTTAGCTCTACTATTATGAAAGAAGTAGCAGGCTATGATGGCGACCTGAGCAAATTTGCTCCGTCGGAAATTACCGAAGCTGTTAAGAAAAAAATGCACGATTTGAAGAAATAGAATAAGGAGAGTTTACTATGAGCAGCAGAATTGAACAGATCATTGAAGAAATCGAAGAATATGTAGACAGTTGTAAATATCAGCCACTTTCTACAACTAAGATTGTAGTGAATAAAGAAGAAATCGAAGAGCTTCTTCGTGAACTTCGTCTTAAGACTCCAGACGAGATCAAACGTTATCAGAAGATCATCAGCAATAAGGATGCCATCCTTGAGGATGCACAGACAAAGGCAGATGCACTGATCGCAGATGCACAGAATAAAGCTCAGGAGCTTGTTACCCAGCATGAGATCATGCAGAAAGCATATGCGCAGGCAAACGAGACTATCAATGCAGCGAATCGTCAGGCTCAGGAGATTCTGGATTCCGCTACACAGGATGCTAACAGCATTCGTCTCAGCGCGATCACATACACAGATGACATGATGGCAAACATCGGTTCCGTACTTACCCAGACTCTTGAGGATGCTGGCGGCAAATATAAAGGATTCATCGATGCTCTTCAGGCATGCATGGATGTTGTAAACCATAACCGTCAGGAGCTTGCACCACAGACTGCTCAGGCAGCTGCAATGTCCGGCTCTTATCAGCCGGCTGATACAGAGGCTTCCAAGGAAGATGAAGCTCTTCTGGACGAGATTGGCGATAACTAATTTTGCTGCGCGAAATATAGCAGACTTTATCTGATTGCGATTCACTAAAACTATTCTATAAATGTTTTATGTGAGCAGGGATCATGTTTATAAGAATATAAGTATGAGAACAGCAGTAACTGCTGCATTCATACATTTGGCAGAAGCGTACGGATGAAGGGAGAGTTCCTTTCCAAGTACGCTTTTTGTTTGCGCCATAATACAGAATCCTCCGAATGCACTCATACACAGTGCAAGAAATACACGAAGAGAATAAGAAAACCCGGACAGCAGGAGCCCATGGAGCCCAGTGGTAACTTCTATCAGTCCGAGAAGAATATATTTTCCCTGTGCAGGAAGATACCAGAAATGACTTATGGCAGCGGACAGTATAGAGAACATAAGAATGTAACCACCCAGTTTTGCCATAGTTTCAAAACTATTCATAATGACAAAATCCAGAAGCCCGGCAGAAGTATATTCCTGCTCAGATATTTTTGGCGTACAAAAGGAAAGCAGTGAGTTTTTTCTATAGACTGTAAAGCGAAAAAAACACATGCAGATCATGTCTGATAGAAACAGAATCCCCACAAGAAAACCAATATGTAATTTTCCCTCCAGACAGATATGTCCCACATAAGTAATAAGAAAGGCCGGACTTGGATTATTGCAGAAAGTTAACAAATATTCGGCCTCCTGCCGGCTGATTTTTCCAGCATAATACAAATCTGCGGTTAATTTTGCCCCCATAGGGTAACCGGTGAGAAGTCCCAGAAGAAATACATAGGCTCCTCCTGGAGAAAGCCCAAAAACGACCTTGAAAAAAGGAGCAGTTGGTTGTAAAATTTTTGTAATCCAATCTGTGTGCACCAGAATTCCTGTAAGGATCATAAACGGAAGAAGGGTAGGCAGTAAGGTCTCTAACCACAGTTTCAGTCCGTTTCTTGCCGCAGCAAGAGCTTCGGCCGGGTAACACAGAAGGAAGAGTAAAAGCAGGATAACAGAAAGCAGGATCATTTTTTTCTTCATTTTGACCTCGTTATTAAAAATAAAAGCCCAACATGTGAAGTTATAGTCAGGTTGTGTTCAGCAGCCTGAAGTATGTTTAAAAAATCATTATATAAAATTTATATTCTGTTTCTGTCTCAAAATGCCGAAAAGATAAATGCAAACCATATATAAAATTTTGGAGGTAACCCATATGGCAATTTTAGAAAACTTCGAACCCAAAAATGTGTTTCACTATTTTGAGGAAATCTGTGGTATTCCACATGGTTCAGGAAATACCAAACAAATCAGTGATTATCTGGTGAATTTTGCAAAGGAGCATGATTTGAAATATGTTCAGGATGACATGAATAATGTTGTGATTTATAAACCTGCAACACCTGGCTACGAAAACGCGCCCACAGTCATCCTTCAGGGACATATGGATATGGTTTGTGCAAAATGCCCGGAAATCGAACATGATTTTACAAAAGATGGACTAAAGCTGGTTGTGAAAGATGGTTTTTTATCAGCCGAGGGCACTACTCTTGGCGGCGATGACGGAATTGCAGTGGCTTATGGCCTTGCACTTTTAGACAGTACAAATTTGCCGCATCCGGCTTTGGAGGTTGTTTTCACAGTTGATGAAGAGACGGGGCTTCTGGGCGCTGACGGATTCGATTGCAGCCTTTTGAAGGGAAGAAGAATGATCAATCTGGATTCTGAAAAAGAGGGCTGTCTGTGGGTGAGCTGTGCCGGTGGTGTTGCTGGAAATTCTTATCTGCCAGTCCGGCGTGTGAACGCTTCCGGCAGAAAAGTTAACGTAAAAGTCTGTGGACTTGTGGGAGGCCATTCCGGAGCTGAAATACACAAAAACCGCGCAAGTGCCAATATTCTTATGGGACAGTTTCTTTATGAACTTTCCCATGTCTGTGGTTATGCATTAAAAGAATTAGAAGGTGGTCAGCAGGACAACGTTATTACAAAAGAATGCGAAGCGGTTCTTCTTGTGCTTCCGGAAGAAATTTCTCAGATCACTTCCCTTGCAAAGAAAATGCAGAAGGATTTCCGGGCAGAATACACTGGTACAGATGATACTATTACAATTCAGATAACAGAAGAAGGGGATATGGATGCACAGGTTCTTCATCCCACCAGCCAGGAAAAAGTGCTTTTTTATCTGATGAACATGCCATTTGGTGTTAAGAAAATGAGTGGTACCATAGAAAATCTGGTGGAAACCTCCTGCAATCCCGGAATTCTGAAGCTGTATGGGGACGAGTTGTTTGTACAGACCAGTATCCGAAGCTCTGTAGGAACTGCCAAAGAGGCTCTTTCCCATAAAATCCAATATCTGACAGAATTTCTGGGAGGCGAATATGAGACTGAGGGGGCTTATCCTGCATGGGAGTATCGTAAAGCTTCTCCTCTTCGTGACAAGATGGTAGAAATTTATAAAAACATGTACGGTAAAGACCTGGAGGT
This sequence comes from Ruminococcus sp. RTP21358st1_G6_RTP21358_211008, assembly GCF_040908885.1. Lineage (NCBI taxonomy): Bacteria > Bacillati > Bacillota > Clostridia > Eubacteriales > Oscillospiraceae > Ruminococcus > Ruminococcus sp. RTP21358st1_G6_RTP21358_211008. The sequence continues at coordinate 38,963 of NZ_JBDGDM010000003.1, read as the reverse complement.
AGTTGCCATTCATGCCGGTCTGGAATGTGGTATTTTTTATGAGCGAATGGAAAACCTTGACTGCACCTCTCTTGGACCGGATATTCTGGACATCCACACCAGCAAAGAACGCCTTGATATGGCTTCTGTGAAACGGGTTTGGGAATATCTGACAGAAGTATTGAAAAATTTGAAAGACTGATAATTACATGTATATTTAAAAGCCTGTTTTTCATAAAACTTTTGGCATACCCCCATTAAATAGTAACTGTGGCTGCCATAGCCTTTGATCATTCGAATCAGCTGTATTTGGAAAAATACTTTCCGTACAGCTGAATTTTTGTTCTAATTTTTCTGATTTTCCATATATTATCTGAGGGTGAAAAAATCGTTACTATTTACTGGTAACAAAAAATCATCCACCTTTTCCCATATATTAAAGAGAGGAAATGCCATGAAAAGAAAGACCGGGAAACACTTACTCCTTCTTCTTTTTCTTTTACCGCTGCTTATCTTGCTTCAGAATTTTATTCAGCAAAGAAGCCAGGCCTCCCTGTTAAAACCGGACACCTGTTTTACAGAAAGCTTCCGGGAACAGGCTTTGTCGTCTGTGCTATATGCAGAGTTAGAAGAACGAGTGCTTTCAGATGGAGAATTTGCCGATCTTCTTACAACAACTATGCTGAATGGAAAATTTTTCCCCAAATATCTTTCCGGGAACAGGGAAGCATATCTGCGCTTCAAACCAAAAGCCTATTATGACCTGAGAAGCTGTTATCTGGCTGTCTGGAAAGACCTGGAAAATTTTCCCATTCCGATCAGAAACGATAGAGAAATATGGAAAGAGATTTTTTATGAAAACACCTTTGGTGCTGCCCGAAGCTATGGTGGAAGCCGAACGCACGAAGGCTGTGATCTCTTTGGCAGGGTTTCTCAATCCGGATTTTATCCTGTGATTTCCATGACTGATGGCAAAATAGAAAAAATCGGATGGCTTTCTCTTGGCGGATACCGGATCGGAATCCGTTCTCCTCATGGAGGGTATTTTTATTATGCCCATCTTGCATCCTATGAAAAATATTTTCAGACAGGTGAAACAGTGGAAGCGGGGCAGATCCTTGGATTCATGGGAGATACCGGATACGGAGAAGAAGGAATGTCCGGAAAATTTCCGGTTCATCTTCATCTGGGAATCTACATAAATCCACAGGGAAAAGAGGAACTGAGTGTGAACCCTTACTATGTCTTACAGGCAATGGAGAAAAAAGTAAAAAAATACACTTATTGATAACAAATTTTTTGAAATATATGCTATAATAATTAAAAATATGGGCAGACACACTTAAATTTAACTGCGGAATATTTTTCATGATACAATGCCCATATTCTGTAAGGAGCGATTTATATGGAAATACAGTTATGGAGAAGCATTTTATGCCCCTACGAACTGGCAGTCAGGGAACTGATTGTCAAATTTGAACACATTATCAGCGAACATCGAGAAAATGATCTGTATTCCCCTATTGAGCAGGTAAGCGGACGAGTGAAAAGTGTATCCAGCATTCTGGAGAAAATGCAGCGCAAGCATATTCCTATGGAACGCATGGAGGAAGAAGTAGAAGACATTGCTGGAATCCGTATTATCTGTCAGTTTGAGGAAGATATTGAGACAGTAGCATCCCTGATTCAAAACCGGTCAGATATGACCATTAAGAGTGAGAAAAATTATCTGAAGCATGTGAAACAGAGTGGTTACAGAAGTCTCCATCTGATCATTTATTATACAGTAGAAACATTAAATGGTCCCCGGAAGCTGCAGGCGGAAATTCAGATTCGAACCATGGCTATGGACTTCTGGGCAACGATCGAACATTCCCTTCAGTACAAGTATAAAGGGGACATGCCGCCGCATGTGGCAGAGCGTCTGACGAATGCCGCGGATGCTATTATTTTGCTGGATCAGGAAATGTCTTCTGTGCGCGATGAAATCATGGATGCCCAGAATTCTTCCCAGATGCAGTCCAATCTTGTAAAAGATATCCTCAATAATATAGAGAATCTTTACCGCGTATCCAGCGAACGGGAGATTACCAAAATTCAGACAGAATTCCTTCGTGTTTTCCATACCAAGGATTTGAAACAGCTGGAGCGCTTTCACAGACAGCTTGATATTATCGCGGAAGGTTACCGCGCCCAGGCTGTTTACCATAATATCGGACATCAGCCAGGCAAGAGCTGTATTTCATAAATCTGTCCGAAAATACGTTACTGTTCATTTTGTTCACATCATTCTTGGAACACGCCTTACAGAATGAGCAGTGCATAGGAGAAAAATATAGATGTCACAATTTTTACCAGTTACAAAAAAAGACATGGAGGACAGAGGCTGGGATCAGGTGGATTTTGTCTACGTGACAGGAGATGCTTACGTAGATCATTCCTCTTTTGGTACTGCTATTATCAGCCGCCTTCTGGAGAGCCGGGGCTATAAAGTGGGAATTATCCCACAGCCCGACTGGCGCAGGAAGGAGAGTATTGCCGTATTTGGAGAGCCTCGCCTTGGCTTCCTTGTAAGTGCCGGCAATATGGATTCCATGGTTAATCACTATACCGTTGCAAAAAAGCACCGCCAGAAGGATTCTTATTCTCCTGGCGGTAAAATGGGTTTGAGGCCGGACCGTGCTGTTATTGTATACAGTAATCTGATTCGTCAGACTTTTAAGAAAACTCCTGTAATCCTTGGTGGAATCGAGGCAAGCCTCAGACGTATGGCACATTACGATTACTGGGAAAATAAGGTGAAGCACAGTATCCTCATAGATTCCGGCGCAGACCTGATTTCTTACGGAATGGGAGAGCATTCTATTATTGAGATTGCAGAGGCTCTTGACAGCGGAATCCCTGTCAGCGAAATTACCTATGTGGCAGGAACCGTCTATAAATGCAGGGATCTGTCCCGCACTTACGAGCCGATCATACTTCCTTCTTTTGATGAAGTACAGGCGGATAAGCAGGCTTATGCCAGAAGCTTTGCCATCCAGTATCAGAATACAGATCCTTTTACAGCAGGAACCATGGCCGAATTCTACGGAACAAAGGGTTACGTGATCCAGAATCCACCTGCATTACCTCTTACACAGGAGGAGATGGACGATGTATATGATCTTCCTTATGCGGGAAATTATCATCCCATGTATGAGAAAGACGGCGGAATTCCTGCATTAGAGGAAATTAAATTCAGCCTTACCAGCAACAGGGGATGTTTCGGAAGCTGCAGCTTCTGTGCATTAACTTTTCATCAGGGGAGAATCCTGCAGACCAGAAGTCATGAATCAATTCTGAAAGAAGCGGTCCACATGACCGAGGAGAAAGATTTCAAAGGATATATCCACGATGTAGGCGGACCTACAGCAGACTTTCGCCAGCCTTCCTGCCAGAAACAGCTGACCAGAGGCGTTTGCAAGAACCGTCATTGTCTGTTTCCGGAGCCATGTAAGAATCTGACCGCGGATCACAAAAATTACGTTTCTCTTCTTCGTAAGCTCCGGGATCTTCCAAAAGTAAAAAAAGTATTTGTCCGTTCCGGTGTGCGTTTCGATTATGTGTTGGCAGACCCGGACAAGACTTTTCTTAATGAACTTGCCAAATATCATGTAAGCGGACAGCTTCGTGTAGCTCCTGAGCATGTTTCCAATCAGGTGCTGAAATATATGGGCAAACCGTCCCACGAAGTGTATGAGAAGTTTTTGAAGGAATTTGACAAGGCAAATAAGAAGGCTGGCTTACAGCAGTTTGCCGTGCCATATTTTATGTCCTCCCATCCGGGATGTACCATGAAAGAAGCTGTGAAACTGGCAGAATATGTCCGTGATCTTGGCTTTACTCCGGAGCAGGTGCAGGACTTTTACCCAACACCTTCTACACTGTCTACCTGTATGTATTACACGGGGATCCATCCTCTTACAGGCGAAGAGGTTTATGTGCCGAAGAGCGCCCATGAAAAAGCCATTCAACGTGCACTTATGCAATATAAGAATCCGGTCAACAGAGAACTGGTTCTCGAAGGATTGAAAATTGCAGGGCGTATGGATCTGGTTGGGTATGGAGAAAAATGTCTGATCCGGCCTGTCAGAAAAGGGCATGGTGACAGCAAATATACAGAGAATGCCGGGCGTAACAGAGAATCAAAGCATGGTCCGGCACCAAAGAAAACCATCCGCAATCATCACACAAGAAAAAAGCAGAAATAGGAGTGTTTTCATGAAATTAATGCAGACAAACAAAGGAGAATTCGGATATCTGAAGCGTGAACGAAAGCGCAGGATTATAATTGCTGCCATTATGCTTGGTGTCCCCATTTTTATTTTCATCAGCATGTGGATCTACCTTGGTACCAGAAATTCTGTCTGGACGATCATTGCTCTGGTAGGATCTCTTCCAGGCTGTAAGGCTGTGGTAGATGTGATCATGGTCTATCTGGCAAAGCCTGTAGATCCGGTCCTGTACAAGAAGATCCATGCACATCAGGGTGATCTTGTCATGGCGTACGAGATGTATATGACTTTCTATGAAAAAAAATGCACCATAGATGCCATTGCAGTATGCGGAAATACCGTAGTCGGTTATACCAGTGATCCGAAGGCAGATACAAATTTTATGGCTGCAGAAGCCCAGAAACTGGTTCGCAAAAACGGCTATAAAGTAGATGTGAAAATTCTGGGAGAGCTTCGCCCTTTCCTGGAACGTCTTGATTCTATGAACGAACACAAGGAATCCTTAGAAGAAGGGCTTCGCTTTACACCAGATCCAAGATATCCGGATTTTACCAGAGATGAAATGGTGAAGCATGTGATCCTGAATTTGTGTATCTAAGGGGATATCCAGCATGAAAGAGTTTATTATTAATGAAAATGAAGCGGGACAGCGCTTTGACAAATATTTAGGAAAGCTTCTCCGTGAAGCCCCCAAAAGCTTTTTTTACAAAATGCTCCGCAAGAAAAATATTACCTTAAACGGTGGCAGAGCCACTGGAAATGAGAAGCTTTCCACTGGTGACCACGTAAAGCTTTTCCTTTCGGATGAAACTTTCGGGAAATTTGCAGGAGTACAGGAAACGGTAGCAAGAGCTCATCAGAAGCTTGATATTGTATACGAAGACGACAATATCCTTCTGATTAACAAACCTGTGGGAATGCTTTCCCAGCCTGCAGATGATAAGGAACCATCACTGGTAGAATTTCTGACGGGGTATCTTCTGGAAAGCGGAGCGGTTACAGAGGCGTCTTTACATACCTTCCGCCCATCTGTCTGCAATCGTCTGGACCGCAATACCAGCGGACTTGTGGCTGCGGGGAAGTCCCTGGCAGGACTTCAGGAGCTTTCTTCATTGTTTCATGATCGAAGCCTTCACAAATTTTACCGCTGCCTGGTAAATGGTGTTATAAAAAATGAAAAATATATCAAAGGATATTTGCATAAAGACGAAAAATGTAATAAAGTAACAGTACAGGAAACGGAAACATCCGGAGCACTTCCCATTGAGACCAGATACCGTCCCCTTGAAGATAACGGAACCGTTACCCTTCTTGAGGTGGAGCTGATCACCGGACGCACACATCAGATCAGGGCACACCTTGCAGGAACTGGTCATCCCCTTATTGGAGATTACAAGTACGGCAGGCGTACCTTAAACGATGAATACTGCAGAAAGTATGGTCTGAAATCGCAGCTGCTTCACGCATACAGGTTGGAAATCCCGGAAATTGAAGGGCGTCTTTCCTATCTGTCTGGCAAAGAGTTCACGGCTCCTTTGCCTTATCTGTTTCAAAAAATCCTGAAAGAGGAACACGTAGAGGAGAATAAATAATATGAAAATCTGGCATGAAGTATGGGACTATATAAAAATGATCATCATTGTAGTTGCTATAGTCCTGGTTATCAACAATGTAGTACTGATCAACGCAAAAATCCCTTCTCCATCCATGGAGAAGACTATTATGACCGGCGACCGTATCTTTGGATTCCGTCTTGCATATGGTATCAATCTGGATCTGTTTGGACATGAGATTTCCAAAAAAGTCAAGGATCCCGAGCGCTTTGACATTGTAATTTTCAAGTATCCGGATGATGAAAGCCAGCTTTTCATCAAACGTGTGATCGGACTTCCGGGAGAGACTGTTGAGATCAAAGACGGAAAGGTATACATCGACGGTTCTGAGACTGCTCTTGATGATTCCTTTATTCCAGAGAAAATGCAGGGAAGCTTCGGTCCATATACAGTTCCGGATAATTGCTATTTTATGCTGGGTGATAACCGAAATGATTCTAAGGATTCCCGCTTCTGGAAGAACACGTTCGTCCGCTTTGACCAGATCGTAGGGAAAGCAGTTGTAAGATATTATCCTTCCATCAAGCTTCTTGGCTACGAGGAACCGTAAGAATGGCGACATGGAACAGCAGAGGGCTCCGGGGTTCTACCCTGGAGGACCTTGTAAACCGAACAAACGATCAGTACAGGGAGAAGGGACTTGCTCTGATACAGAAGATTCCCACTCCCATCACTCCGGTACGCATGGACAAAGAGAACCGTCACATTACTCTGGCATACTTTGACCAGCGAAGTACTGTTGACTATATAGGTGCAGTACAGGGAATTCCTGTCTGCTTTGATGCAAAGGAATGCAGCACCCAGACGTTTCCTCTGGCAAATATTCATCCTCATCAGGTGAAATTTATGGAGGACTTTGAAAAACAGAATGGCGTGGCATTTTTTCTTATATTTTTCAGTCAGTTGAACTTATTTTATTATCTGCCTTTTCGGGAACTGTTGGCATACTGGAGACGGATGGAAGAGGGCGGACGGAAAAGCTTCCGCAGGGAGGAACTGGATGAGAAGTATTACCTGCCGAAAAAGAGCGGCTTTCTGGTTCCTTATTTAGAGGGATTAAAGTTGGATCTGGAAACACGCGTGTTGCCATAACACACGCAACGTTACTGTTCACTCCGTTTACAGTAACACGCTTCGCGATGAACAGAAATCATGCTTTGCATGATTTCGCGCCGCAACTCTCGGGTTTTCTGTGAACTTTGTTCACAAAAAACATCTCGCGGAATGTTACCAGTGAACAGTAACCACGCAACACTTCGTCTTGACAATCTTGGAATATTCCACTATAATCAACATTGATTTCGCATTATCGTAGTAGCGTGATAAAGCGTTATGTAATTAACAAGCAAGAAACAACATGGAGGAAACATGATATGCAGAGAATTTTTCATACGCCGGAGGGTGTACGGGATATTTACAGTCAGGAATGCAGCCGAAAACAAAAGCTTCAGGAAAAGCTTCACCGTGTATTCCATCAGTATGGCTTTGAAGATATAGAAACTCCCACATTTGAATATTTTGAAGTGTTTAGTAAAGAAGTGGGAACCATTCCCTCCAGGGATCTTTATAAATTTTTTGACAGAGAAGGCAATACCCTTGTTCTTCGACCTGACTTTACACCGTCCGTTTCCAGAGCCTGTGCTACCTATTTTAACCCTGAAAAAGAAGTAGTAAGTCTGTGTTATACAGGCAACACTTTTATCAATAATTCCAGCTTTCGCGGAAGATTGAAAGAGACAACCCAGATGGGCGTTGAGCGTATGGGCGATGATTCACCGGAAGCAGATGCAGAGATTCTGGCTATGACAGTAGAGTGTCTGCTTGCGACAGGACTTACCGAATTTCAGGTAAGCGTTGGGCAGGTTGACTATTATAAAGCGATTTTTGCCCAGACAGGCTTGAGCCAGGAAGAGGAAGAAGAGCTTCGGGAGCTGATTTCCCAGAAAAACTATTTTGGTGTGGAAGAGCTTGTAAAGAATAAGAACATGGATAAATCCCTTGCAAGAGTTCTTTCCCAGCTTCCTCAGATGTTCGGATCGACAGAAGTTCTGGAAAAGGCAAAATCCCTTACGGACAATCCACAGGCATTAAAGGCGGTTGCGCGTCTGGAAGAAATCTATGAGCTTCTGAAGGTTTACGGCTATGAGAAATACGTTACTTTTGATTTTGCAATGTTAAGCAAATATCATTACTATACCGGAATCATTTTCCAGGCTTATACCTATGGTACAGGAGAAGCGTTGATCAAGGGCGGACGCTACAATCAGCTGATGAAGCATTTCGGCAAGCCTGCTGCATCCATCGGGTTTGCCATTGTAGTAGATAACCTTCTGATGGCTCTTTCCAGACAGAAAATCGAAATGGAGGGAGAGGAGGGCGTTACGGTTATCACTTACCGCAAAGAAAACCGTATCCAGGCAATCCAGAAGGCCAAAGAGCTTCGCGCCCAGGGCAGAAATGTAGCCCTTCGCCCAGAGAAAGTAACTAAGGTTTGTGAGGTGGAATTATGAGATATCTGACTTTTGCCCTTACCAAGGGAAGACTTGCAGACAAAACCCTTGCCATGCTTGAGAAAATCGGGATCACCTGCGAAGAGATGAAAGATAAGGATTCCCGTAAACTGATTTTTGTAAATGAAGAATTAAAGCTTCGTTTTTTCCTTGCCAAAGGACCAGATGTACCTACATATGTAGAATATGGCGCAGCTGACATCGGAATTGTCGGAAAGGATACGATCCTGGAAGAAGGCCGTAAGCTTTACGAGGTAATGGATCTTGGATTTGGAGCCTGCCGCATGTGTGTTTGCGGACCTGAAAGTGCCAAACCCCTTCTGAATTCAAATCAGCTGATTCGTGTGGCAACCAAATATCCAAACATTGCCAAAGATTATTTCTATAATAAGAAACATCAGACTGTGGAAATCATTAAGCTGAATGGTTCTATTGAGCTTGCCCCTATTGTAGGTCTTTCTGAAGTGATTGTGGATATCGTTGAGACCGGAAGCACACTTCGTGAAAATGGACTGAAGGTGTTAGAAGAAGTTTGCCCTCTTTCAGCAAGAATGGTTGTGAATCAGGTAAGCATGAAAATGGAAAATGAAAGAATCAGTAAGCTGATTGAAGATTTACGAAAGGTAATCTGAAATTACTGTTTTTTCTGGAATAAAATAAAATTGGAAGGATCGATCACAATGCGTACAGTAAGATTAACAAAAGAATCTACCAAAGATATCCTGGAAAATCTTTTAAAACGGAGCCCTAATAATTACGGCAAGTTCGAAGCCGCAGTAGCAGATATTCTTGCAAATGTAAAAGAAAAAGGGGATGAAGCTCTTTTTTCTTACACAAAAGAATTTGATAAAGTAGAGGTAACTCCGGAAACCATACGTGTAACCGAAGCGGAAATTGAAGAAGCATATAAAGCAGTTGATGCATCCTTATTGGAAGTTATCCGCAAGGCACTTGTAAACATCCGCAGCTACCATGAGAAACAGCGTCAGAACAGTTGGTTTACCAGTACCGAAAATGGCACCATGCTTGGTCAGAAGGTAACACCATTAAATCGTGTAGGTGTTTATGTTCCAGGCGGAAAAGCAGTTTATCCTTCTTCTGTATTAATGAATATTGTGCCGGCAAAAGTGGCAGGAGTACCTCACATCGTTATGACCACACCTCCTGGGAAAGACGGTAAAGTAAATCCATCCACTCTGGTTGCTGCCAAAGAAGCAGGCGCTGATGAGATCTATAAAGTTGGTGGTGCACAGGCAATCGGAGCACTTGCTTATGGTACTGCAAGCATCCCAAAGGTAGACAAGATCGTAGGACCTGGCAACATTTTTGTAGCCCTTGCAAAAAAGGCTGTTTATGGACATGTGAGCATTGATTCCATCGCTGGTCCAAGTGAGATCCTTGTCCTTGCAGATGAAACTGCAAATGCACACTATGTAGCAGCAGATCTTCTTTCTCAGGCAGAACACGATGAGATGGCTTCTGCAATCCTCATTACTACCAGTACAGAACTGGCACAGAATGTAGAGAAAGAGATTGAAGGCTATCTGAAGGTTCTTTCCAGAAAAGAGATCATCGAAAAATCTCTGGAGAATTTTGGATATATCCTTATTGCAGAAGATATGGATGAAGCAATTGAAGCAGCGAATGAGATTGCTTCGGAACATATGGAAATTGTCACTAAGAACGCTTTTGAGGTAATGATGAAGGTACGAAATGCAGGCGCTATTTTCATTGGAGAGTACAGTTCTGAACCTCTTGGTGATTATTTCGCGGGACCGAACCACGTTCTTCCTACCAACGGAACAGCCAAGTTCTTCTCTGCACTTTCCGTTGACGATTTTATTAAGAAATCCAGTATTGTATATTATTCCAGGTCTGCATTACAGGAAATCCACAAGGACATCATCCAGTTTGCATCCTCAGAGCAGCTAACTGCACACGCCAACTCCATTGCAGTCCGCTTTGAAGAGGAAGATAAAAAGGAGCAGTCATGACAAGAGAAGCTACTGTTGAACGAAATACAAAGGAAACTAAAATTGCCATAAAGCTGAATCTGGACGGAACCGGAAAAAGCAGTCTGGATACAGGTGTGGGATTTTTCGATCACATGTTAGATGGCTTTACCCGCCACGGACTTTTTGATCTGGATATAAAGGTAAAGGGTGATCTTCAGGTTGACGATCATCATACCATTGAAGATACGGGAATTGTTCTTGGCACAGCTATTAAAGAAGCGGTTGGAGACAAGAAAGGAATCAGGCGTTACGGAAGCTGCATCCTTCCAATGGATGAGTGTCTTGTGCTTTGCGCCATTGATCTCGGGGGACGCCCGTATCTTTCCTTCGAAGGTACGTTTACCAGTGAAAAAATTGGAGATATGTCCACAGAAATGGTGAAGGAATTCTTTTACGCCATTTCTTATACGGCAGCCATGAATCTTCACATTAAGGTTCTAACACCGGGAAATAATCACCATATGGCAGAAGCCATGTTCAAAAGCTTTGCAAAGGCGCTGGATATGGCGGTAGCTTATGATCCTCGTATTACAGATGTGCTTTCTACGAAGGGAAGTCTCTAAGGGCAGAACAAACAGAATTACAATTAAGACGATATGATATATGCCACTTGTTTTCATTTTTTTCGAATTGAGCATGAAAGCAGGTGGCATAATTGCAGAAGAATTTTTCATAAAGGAGTATTAAAAATATGGAACAGAACCAATTAAAGTCCAAAATGTCCTGGTCAGATTTCAAATTAAACAGTGACGGCATGGTTCCGGTTATTGTGCAGGATTACAAAACAGACGAAGTTCTTATGCTTGCGTACATGAACGAGAAAGCATACCTTACCACTCTGAAGCTGGGAAAAATGACTTACTGGAGCCGCAGCCGCAACGAGCTCTGGACCAAAGGACTAACCTCCGGTCATGTTCAGTATGTGAAATCATTGACTATTGACTGTGATAATGATACAATTCTGGCAAAAGTAGAGCAGGTAGGGGCTGCATGCCATACCGGAAACCGGACATGCTTTTTTACCCCATTGCTCTAAAGCCTGTTTGAAAAATCATTCCTGCAATCTGCACGCCCCACTTTGCGATATATTTTGCAGAAAGCCTTTTTCAAACACGCTCTAAAAAAGACTGCAAAAGGTAAAATTATTACATGAAAAAACAAGTGAAAAACGGTGTGATCAAAGTTCTGATCCTGGTTCTGATTCTGGCAGGTGCGTATGGGCTGTGGTGTCATTTTCTTACAGATAATGTAATCTGGAAGAAGCTTAAAATAAACGGCATAGCCATTCAGGGAATGACCAAAGAGGAAGCCATTGACGCAATTTCAAAAGATTTTCAGGAAAAATATGAGAACACACAGATGACCATTACCCTGAATGGAAAGAACTTTAAGGTATCCATCTATCCTGTTCTCGGTCTTGATGTAAAATCAATTGTAGAAAGTGCCTATGCTCTTGGACATGGTGCCTGGTTTACTCATGGAACTGACCGCATCGAACTGATGAACAGCAAGACAAAGGAAGAAGTCACCCTTATGCCAGAAGCCCGAAACAAAGACGAACTGGACAAGCTTCTGGAGGATGCTGGAATTTCAAAGGGATCCACCACTATACAGACTTCCTGTGAACTTACAGATACAGAGCTGGTTATCACTAAGGGAAAAACCGGAATCGGTCCGGATATGGATGCATTGAAAGAAGCGATTCTAAAAGCAATTTCCATAGAAGATTATGAAGCTGTTATCGAATGTCCTACTATGAAGACACCGCCAGAGGAACTGGATCTGGAAGCCTATTATGAAAAAGTACATACAGATGCCACAGATGCTTCTCTGGGGGAAAATAATGAAATTATTCCGGCAGTTACCGGAATTTCATTTGATGTGAAGTCAGCTGCAAAGAAGCTGGAAAAAGCAAAAGAAGGGGCAAAGATTACCATCCCCCTTGAAATAACCCTACCCGAAGTTTCTACAGAAGAGATAGAAGCCCTTCCTTATCTGAATCTTCTTGGTACTTATACTACATATGGCGGAGGTACCGAAAACCGTGTTGCCAATTTGAAGCTTGCCGTGGAAGCCTGTGATGGAATGGAACTTCAGCCAGGACAGATTTTTTCCTACAACGATACTTTAGGTCCACGTACTGAGGAACGAGGGTACAGGGAAGCAACTGTAATTGTAGGAGGCGAACATGCCCAGGATATCGGAGGCGGAATCTGCCAGATTTCCACTACGTTGTTTATGGCATGCCTGCAGTCTGATCTGACCATTGTTGAGCGTCATAATCACGCTGCCCGAATTGATTATGTTGAGGATGGTCTGGACGCAGCAGTGGTGTGGGGAGGTCAGGATTTCCGTTTTCAGAATAATACTGCTTATCCAATTAAAATTGAAGCCTCTTACGATGAAAAAGAGGAAGCCGTAACGGTATCCATTTACGGAACCCAAACTGACAATAATACGGTAGAGATTACTACAGAGCATTCCGATCCAAACACCTGTAAAACCTACCGCAGTGTCTACGATGAGAATGGAACACTTCTCCGCACAGATGAAGTCGGGTACAGTAAATACAAGCAATAACCCTATAAATCTATTGATTTCGACATAACGGTCTGCTATAATGAGGTGAATTGAATAAATCCGTTTTCAGTGCCAGACATATCTGTCTGCTACAGCGTGCAGATTGTGGGAATATTTTTCAACACGCTCTAAGAGGGAATCAGGTGAAAGTCCTGAACGATCCGGTCACTGTAACCAGGGAGTAGAATCCAGTGAAACCATTGGTATATTGCTGAGAAGGATGGATTCTGTGTTGATCTGTAAGTCAGGAAACCTGCTGAATTCGTTTAATGAAAGCTTCCGAAGAAAGTACTTCATTCTCATTAATATATTTGATAATACAATATATTGAATTTTTAGTGCCTGTTTTCTCAGAGGAAGCAGGCATTTTTTTGAAATAATCCTGTCAGGATTGCCCATTGTACAAACAGGCTCCAGAAGCAATTGGGATTTATTCAAATTATAAAATAATAGGAAGAATCGAGGAAAAAGAAATGAAAAGAAATTCAAAACGCTTTCTTGCACTGTTCCTTTCCGTCGCGATGACGGTCACTCCTGCTGTACTTACACAGGCAGAAAATGAGGATGCAAACGTACAGGTTTCTGTTACACCAACTCCAGAAACAGAGGCGGAGAAGACTGCTGTTGCTGCTGAGACCCCTGTGCAGGAGAACGCAACAGCTGAGGAAGAAAACACTGACACTACAGTAACTCCGGCAGCAGTGGATGCCTCTGCTGTGAAAGAGACACCTGCTGCTACAGAAACACCTGCCTCTGAGACCACTCCTGAGGTTACTGCATCACCTGCTGAAGAAAGCAAAAATGAGGAAGCAGAAGCTCCACAGCCTACAGCTGCACCAGAAACAACAGAAGAGGGCAAAACCGAAGAGACAGATAAACCAGAAACAAAGCCAGAGGATCTGAACCCAGATGGTTCCAACATGACCATTGACAAGGAAGATAACAGTGCATATAAAATGCTTAAAATCAAAAGCTCTTCTGCTGAATTAAATGGTGATAAAATTAAGATAACCCTCAATACTGACGGAAAGAACTATGAGAAGCTTTATCTTGGTTCTAAAGAAGATCCTGACGAAGCAAAAAATGCAGCAGCAATCGTTGGTACAGAAAATGAAGATGGTTATACTTTCATTTTTGAGGTTCCTGCCAGTGAACAGGTCCAGACTTTCAGCATCGTACCATTTTCTGTAAAAAATCAGAAATGGTACACAAATATGGCTTTGAAACTGAACGTTCCAGGAATGAAAGCCCCGGAACCAACAGCTACTCCAGAGCCAACTGCAGCCCCTGAGCCAACTGCCACTCCACTGCCAACTGCAGCTCCAACCCAGGCACCAGCCCAGAATGAGATTACAGATGCCGGAATCAAGCTTGTAAAAGAAAACGGTGATGAATTTGCAATGTTCGTAATCACCGGTTCCACTGTAAAGGTTTCGGAGGATAAGTATATTGTCACACTTTCTACCGCAAAACAGAATTATGACATGATCTATCTTGGCAGTGCCAGTGACTCTGATAAAGAAGCAAATTCCATCAAAGGAGTAGAGAACAGTGCAGGAGGCTATACCTACACCTTTGAAGTTACTGCAAGCAAGGAAGCTCAGACAATAGCAGTCGTTCCTCATTCCAAGAAGAGCCAGAACTGGTACGCAAAGGGTATATTGACGATTACCGTACCGGCGGTTCCAGGATATGGAGAGGCTGCTCCAACACCGGAACCAACTGTTTCCCCAGAGCCTACCGAAGCACCGGTTGAGACTCCTGCACCAACTGAAACTCCAGTGCCAAGCACAACTCCGGAAGCAGCCAACACCCCAGAGCCAACAGCAACTCCTGCTCCAGGCAGCTGTGCAAGCGGAATTTATAATGTTACAGTAAACTCCAGTTCATCTATGTTCCGTGTAATTGACTGTGTCCTCACTTCCAAAAACGGAAAAATGACAGCTGTTCTTACTTTAAGCGGAACTGGTTACGACTATCTATGTCTGGGAACAAAAGAAGAAGCTGCCGCAGCAGATTCCTCCACCTGGGTTCCATATGTGGCAGACGCAAATGGCAAATATACATATGAGATTCCTGTTGAAGCCCTGGACAATGGAATTGCAGTTGCTGCTTTTTCCCACAAAAACCAGATCTGGTATGACAGAATCCTGACTTTCCAGTCCAGCACTTTGAATAAGATAGGTGACGTACAGGATGATCCGCAGCCAGACACTGCTCCTGACACAACAATCACAGCAACTCCTGCACCCACTGCAAAACCAAATAAAAAACCGACAGCAACCCCTACACCAACAGCAACTCCAAAGCCAGACAAGAAACCGGAAGAGGAATCCAAATACGAATCTGACTTAAGCGGCGGAACAGCATCTGTAAACAGTTCTACTACATTAGCAGATGGAACCTATACTCCTGACAGCTTCTCCTGGTCTGGTGGCTCTGGAAAGGTCAATATTTCCTGTAACAAAGTTACGGTAACAAATGGTCAGGCATATGCGACTATTGTATTCAGCAGTGAATATTACGGTTATGTAAAAGCCAATGGAAATAAATATTACGGTGCATGCGGCGGCGGAACTTCTACTTTCACAATTCCGGTAGCACTGAACCAGAATAATACGATCATTGGTATGACAACCAGAATGTCCCAGGCTCATGAAATCACTTACACCATTTATATCGCTTTAAAGGGTGCAAACGATCCGAAGAAAACAGACAAGGATAACCCGGCAGAGGACAACAGCATGCTTTCCACAGGAAACAAGAAGCTGGATGATTCTGCACCAGAGATCACAGGTCTTGAGTATAAAGACGAAACTACTCTTGAGCATGCAAAATACTTTAAGCTTTATCACTACGCAAAGGGCATTACCCTTCTTGAAGTAGATATGACAACAGATACTGCAAGAAAACCGGAAACTGTTGATTCCGGAAAAGAAAATGCAAAAACAGAAGCTGCTGATTCCCAGGAACTTACAGGTACAGAAAAGCTCTACATGGGCAATGTTGTAAAATACCTGATCGTACCTGAGGGTGCTGTTATCCCTGCAGGACTTGATAAAGATGTAATCGTGATCAACCAGCCGGTAGAATCTGCTTATGTGGCTTCCACAGATGCTCTTAACATTTTGGATAAGCTTGATCTTACAGACAAAGTTACTGCTCTTGGAATGGAAAAAGAGGACTGTACGGTAGACAGCCTTACAGCTGCTCTGGAAGATGGTTCCGTAACTTTTGCAGGAAAAGATGAAGATACAGATTACAAAGCTCTTGTAAAGAGTCAGTGCGGTATTTCTATCCTTTCTTCTGATATTCTCCCGACAGAGGAAGCAGACACAGAAGCAAAAGAAAACCTTCTGAAAGATTCCGCAGAGAAATATTCCACTCTGAAAATCCCGTTTATCGTGGACCGTTCTGCAGATGAAAAGGATGACAATGCAAAAGCTGAGTGGGAAAAAGCTTACGAAGCAATTTTTGTAACTGATGAGGAAGAATAAATTATTATTCTTCACCATATGCACAGTAACAAGAATAATCAGCAGGAGAAAATAAAAATGTATGACAAAAAGCTGAAATATAAAATTTTAAGTATTTTTGCGGCAGCAGTTATGACATTTACTGCCATTACTCCGGTATGGGCAGAAGAGGAGAACCTGGAAGCAGATGCTTCTGGGGAGACTTCTTCTGACACATCAGAAGAAAATGCTGCACCTGAAATTGCAGGTCTAACTTATGAATCCGCCATGGATCTGTCTTTTGCAGAATGCTTTGATGTGTATTATTATAATGACGGTTACAAACTTCTGGACATCCATGATAGTGCCAGATATCTGATCGTCCCAGAGGGCAAAGAGGCACCCGATGATCTGGATCCTGAAATCCAGATCCTTCAGCAGCCACTTGACACCATCTACATGGCAGCCACTTCCCCAATGGCATTGTTCGATGCAATCGGAAGTGTAGACTCCATCAAGCTGTCAGGTCTTGATGCTTCCGGCTGGTATATCCAGTCAGCTGCTGATGCTATCAATAACGGCGAAATGACTTTTGCGGGAAAATACGATGAACCGGATTACGAGCTTCTGGTAGGTGACGACTGTGATCTTGCAATAGAGTCTACTATGATCCTTCATGCGCCGAAGGTACAGGAGATGATCGAAACTCTTGGAATTCCTGTTTTCACCGACCGTTCCAGCTATGAGAGCCAGCCCCTTGGACGTACAGAATGGATCAAGCTTTATGGCGCAATGATGAACAAAGAAGAGGAGGCAAAGACCTTCTTTGACCAGCAGGCACAGGTTATTGAGAAGCTAAAGGACTTTACAAATACGGAAAAAACAGTTGCGTTTTTCTACATCAATACCAGCGGTTCTCCTGTAGTACGTAATCCTAAAGATTATATTTCCAGTATGATCGAGATTGCCGGTGGAAGAAATGTATTCGCAGATCTTCAGGATGACAGTGGAAAAACTTCCGTTGCCATTACCATGGAGGAATTCTATAATACTGCGGCAGATGCAGATTATCTGATCTACAACTCCAGTATTGATGCGTCTGTAAAAAGCATAGACGATCTTCTTGCAAAAGAAAGTCTGATGGCTGATTTTAAAGCCGTAAAAGAGGGAAATGTCTGGGTAACTGATGATTCCATGTACCAGCATACAGATACAATTGGTGAACTGATCACAGATCTGAACCTGATGCTTACCGGCGGAAGTGAAGAGGATATGACTTTTCTTCATAAGCTGAGCTGACAGCAGGTTCTGTTGTAAATGAAACAAAAATGGAGAAAAATAAAATGAGCAATCAATCCGCTGGAACTAGCTTCCACATGGAAAATTTTAAGAGACGATCTCGTTATGCTATGGTTTTCATTCTGCTGATCCTGGCTTTTGGTCTGATCACAGTTTTGAATATCAACACAGGAAATGTTCATATTTCTCTGTCTGAGATCATAGATATCCTGCTGAAAAAAGCCACAGATACAAAAGAATACAGCATCATCTGGAAAATCCGTCTTCCCAGGATCCTGATGGCTGCCATTCTTGGAGGTGCCTTATCCCTATCTGGTTTTCTTCTTCAGACCTTTTTTGAAAATCCCATTGCAGGACCTTTTGTTCTGGGAATTTCTTCCGGTGCGAAAATGGTAGTAGCTCTTACCATGATTTATTATCTTGGCAGAGCTGTAAACGTAACTTCTTACACTCTGATCATTGCAGCTTTTATTGGTTCCCTGATTTCCATTGGTTTTATTCTTCTGATTTCAAAAAGGATCAAGCACATGGCCACCCTTCTGGTTGCTGGAATCATGATCGGCTATATCTGTTCTGCAGTAACTGATTTTGTGGTAACTTTTGCAGATGATTCCGATATTGTAAATCTTCACGGATGGTCACAGGGAAGCTTCTCCGGTATGAGCTGGAGTAACGTTTACATTTCCTGTGTGGTGGTAGGAATTACCCTGATCCTGACTTTCCTGCTGTCAAAGCCCATCGGTGCTTATCAGCTGGGAGAAGCTTATGCACAAAGCATGGGCGTAAATATCAAATTCTTCCGTGTTGCATTGATTTTGCTTTCCAGTATTTTATCAGCAACTGTAACTGCTTTTGCAGGACCGATTTCTTTCGTTGGAATTGCAGTCCCATTTCTGATGAAAAGAAGCTTCGGCACATCCAGACCACTTATAATCATTCCGGGAACATTCCTGGGCGGTGCAGTTTTCTGTATGATGTGTGACCTGATTGCCAGAATGGCTTTTGCCCCTCTGGAGCTGAATATCAGTACCGTTACCTCCATCTTTGGAGCACCTGTTGTTATTTTCATGATGTTGCGGAAGAAGAGAGGAAACTGAAATGGATAATTACTATTTTCATATGGATAACCTTTCTGTCGGTTATGACAAAAAGGCCTTAATTCATGATATCTGTATTGGAATTAAAAAAGGGGAGATTGTAACCCTCATTGGTCCAAATGGTTCTGGTAAATCTACGATTCTGAAAAGTATCACAAGACAGCTGCAGATCATTGGTGGAAAAGTTTACTTTGATGATCGCAATCTGAATTCTTTTTCCTATAAAGAGCTTTCCACACGCATGGCAGTAGTTCTTACGGAACGAATGCGTCCGGAGCTTATGACCTGTCATGATATTGTGGCAACCGGACGCTACCCTTATACAGGCAGACTCGGTATTCTTTCCAGAGAGGATGAGGAAAAGGTAGAGGAAGCCATGAGAGCGGTGCATGCGGAATCGCTTGGCAGTCGTGACTTTAACAACATCAGCGATGGCCAGCGTCAGAGAGTGCTTCTTGCCCGTGCGATCTGCCAGGAACCGGATATTATTATTCTGGATGAGCCAACCTCTTTCCTTGATATCAAACATAAGCTGGATCTTTTATCCATTCTTCGGGATATGGCAAAAAAGAAGCAGATCACAGTTATCATGTCTCTTCACGAAATCGATCTGGCACAGAAAATTGCAGATAAGATCATCTGCGTAAAGGGAGATACTATTTCTCATTTTGGAAAGCCGGAAGATATTTTTGAAGAGAACATGATCAAGGAGCTGTATGAGATCAACAATGGATTTTTTGATCCCCTGTTTGGAAGTATTGAGCTTCCGAAACCAGACGGAGAAGCGAAAACTTTCGTAATCTGTGGAAACGGCACTGGTATTCCCATATTCCGTCAGCTGCAGAAAGAGCATACACCTTTTATTGCAGGTATTCTTTACACCAATGACGTGGATTACCGCCTGGCAAGACTATTGGCTTCAAAGGTGATCACGGAAGAACCCTTCATGGAAATCAGTGAAGAAGCCTTCCAGAAGGCGCAAAAAGCCATGGAAAGCTGTGAGAGGATAATCTGCACGGCTGTTCCAGTTGGAAGCTGCAATAAGCGGTTAGGAGAGCTTATAGATGCAGCGAAGAAGAGCGGGAAAACAGAGTTTGTATAATTCTGCCTTGCGGGATTCTTTGATTCCGTTTCTTTACAGGACTCATTTTTTACGTTATACTGAGCTCACCGAAAGAAGGAGAGGACTCGTTTTATGAAAAAAAATATTTTTACAAAAGACAACCTGATGTTCTTTATCATTCTGAATCTGGGATTGATTTTTACAGCGGTTGGAATTGCCATTTTTAAAACACCCAACCATTTCGCATTTGGTGGTACATCTGGTCTGTCTATTATCCTTTCTACCTTATTTCCGAAGTGGAATGTAGGTGCATTTATGTGGATCGTCAATGCAGCACTTGTTGTACTTGGATTTTTCTTCCTTGGAATCCGCTCCATGGGCTGGACTGTCTATTCCTCTTTTGCCCTGTCTTTCTATGTAAGTGCCTGTGAAGCTATTTATCCCCTTAGTTCGCCACTTACACATGACGTGTTCCTGGAGCTTTGTTTTGCAGTGATCCTTCCTGCAGTGGGAGCTGCTATGGTATTTAATGTCGGTGCCTCCACTGGTGGTACTGATATTGTGGCAATGATTTTGCACAAATATACCAGCCTTGAGATCGGACGTGCCCTTTTGGTCAGTGACCTGGGAATTGTGCTGATCGCTGCTTACCTTTACGGTGCCCAGACCGGACTTTACTGTATTCTTGGAATGATCCTGAAATGCACTGTAGTAGACAGTGCAATTGAGAGTCTGAACCTGAGAAAGGTATGTACGATCATTAGTAAATATCCGGAGCAGGTAGAAGAGTTCATCATCAATGACCTGCATCGTTCTGCCACAGAGCAGAAGGCCTTTGGCATCTATACCAAGAAGGAGCAGAAGGTAATGATGACTGTGCTTACCCGAAGCGAGACCAACCGTCTTCGTATTCATTTAAGACAGATTGATCCTCATGCATTTATTACCATCGTAAACAGCAGCGAAATCATTGGAAAAGGCTTCCGTTCTATCTGATGCCTGCCAGCTAATGCAGAAGACTGATTTTTCCATAACAGAACAGTCTGATGAAGCTTGATTTTAAAACCAGAAAGGAATACAGGCCATGATTTCCAAAACCATGCGAGCAATTCTCCACACCCTTTCCTACGGCAATATCGAAGTGGAATCCTCCCGCAGACTGGTGGACATTAAGAAGCTGGATGCCATGAATATTTTTCTGAAAAAAATGGATATCCAGATTTTCAACGGGGACTACGAAATCCCTCTGCGGATTTATTTTCCTACTGAAGAAGCCATGACAAACGGGGTGGAAAAAGGCCATACTTTTCCAGTTCTTCTATTTTTTCATGGCGGAGGATGGGTGACAGAAAGTGTGGATACCTATAACCGTGTATGTGCCAGAATGTCCCAGTCTACCGGTCATATTGTAGTATCTGTGGAATACAGGCTTGCTCCTGAATATCGTTTTCCAACGGCTCTGATGGACTGTTATGCAGCGGCGAAAGCGCTTTACACCAATAAGCTGATTCTGAATACTGATCCCCGGAAAATCACTATCATGGGTGACAGTGCCGGAGGAAATCTTGCAGCCGCAGTTGCTCTTATGGCAAGAGACAAGGGCGACTTTCAGGTATTCCGGCAGATTCTTATTTATCCAGCCTTATATAATACCTATACAACCGCATCTCCCTATGCCTCTGTGCAAAAGAACGGCACCGACTACCTGCTTACTGCAGTGAAAATGCAGGATTATCTGAATCTGTATGAAAGCTGCCCCGAGGATCGGGTCAACCCTTATTTTGCACCTCTTCTGGCAAGAGATTTTTCTAATATGCCAGAAACCCTGATTCTCACAGCAGAGTTTGATCCTCTTCGTGATGAAGGCGAAGATTATGGAAAAAAACTGGCAGAGGCTGGTAATTATGTGGAAGTACACCGGATCAAAGATGCACTTCACGGCTTTTTTGCTCTTGGAATCCGCTTTTTCCATGTGCAGGAGAGTTTTTCTTATATGAACGAATTCTTAAAAAGGGAAGTGTAAAAATTGAAAGAAGGATATTCGAACTGGAGAAAACTGGATAACGCGGCCCTTGCTTTTCCTCTGGTAACTGGCAAAAATGATACCAGAGTATTTCGTTTTTACTGTGAACTAAAGGAAAATGTAAAACCGGAGCTTCTCCAGACCGCTCTTGAAAAAACCATGGAAAAATATCCTCTGTTTCAGATGGTTCTCCGAAAAGGATTATTCTGGTTCTACCTGGAACACAGGGATATTCGTCCAATTGTAAAGGAAGAGAAGAAGCCTCCATGCAGCAGGCTGTATGTTCCAGACAAAAAGAATCTTCTTTTTCAGGTCAGCTATTATGAAAAAAGGATCAATTTTGAAGTTTTCCATGCGCTGACAGATGGTACCGGGGCAATGCATTTTCTTCAGGAACTGGTAATCAATTATCTGAAGAAGGCTCACCCGGAACAAAATCTGCCATCTCTGCCAGTCAAGGATACAAGCACCCCCGGTGATCAAGAGGAGGATAGCTTTTCCCAGTATTATTCCTCAGATATTCCCGGAAATTCTGAGAAAAAAACTCGCGCTGTCAGACTTCCGGGAGAACGGCTGCTTCATGAGGATATGCACATTACAGAGATTGTACTTCCGGTAAAAGAGCTTCATGCAAAAGCAAAAGAATATGGTGTCTCCATAACCATTCTGATCACAGCCATGTTTCTTTGTTCCATCCATGAGGAAATTCCCAAGAGCAGGCAAAATCGCCCCATTGCCCTTATGGTTCCTGTAAATCTGCGGAATTATTTTCCCTCACAGTCTATGGCAAATTTTTTTGGCTGGATAGAAGTGGGACATGATTTTTCCCAAACTTCTGATTTTACAGAAATTCTGGCTCACGTGAAAGAGCAGTTTGCCGCGGAACTGGTAGAAGAGAAAATTGCCAGACATATGAATAGCTATGTCCGCCTGGAAAAAAATCCGATCATCCGTGCAGTTCCCCTGGAAATAAAAAAATATTTCCTTATGCTGGGAGCAAACCTGGGCTCCAAAAGCATTACGGCTGTTTATTCCAATATTGGGATTCTTCGTTTTCCAAAGGAGTATAACCAGTACATTGACCGTTTCGGAATTTTCGCAAGCACCAACTCCATGCAGCTTTGTTCCTGTTCTTACGAAAACGAAATGGTTCTTGGATTTACTTCCAAGCTTCCCAAGGATAATATTCAGCGAAATTTTCTGAACATGCTGAAAAAAGAAGAAATTCCTTATACAGAAAAAACCAATAATTTCCCCGGCTGTTCCCTGAAAGAGAAAAAGGAGGAGCAGAGAATCGTGCAGGTTTTCAATTTTGTCTGCATTGCAGCTGCAATTCTCTGCGGCATGATCAATTACCTTACACGGGAAAAATTGGACTGGTTCTGGTTCGCCGCAGCTGGCTGTCTTTGCGGATGGCTGATCGTAGCAGTTGCTTATGCCAAATGGAGGAATATCTTAAAAAACGAGATCATACAGTTGATCCTGGTAACTGTTATCGCGGTTCTGTGGGACAAATATACCGGATGGCATGGCTGGTCTCTGGATTTTGTCCTCCCATTTGGCGCTCTTGCAGTGCTTGGCTCTATACCTGTGATCGTAAAAGTACAAAAGCTGGAAAAAGAAGAGTATCTGTTTTACCTTGTTCAGGCTGCTTTTGCTGGTCTGGTACCGCTGATCCTTATGTTGCTTCACCTGATCCGTTTCCCATACCCATCTGTGGTATGCACAGGAATCAGCCTGCTGGTATTTGCAGGAATGTTTATTTTTAGCAGCAATGATACTATCCGGGAGTTTCATAAAAAACTTAGAATGTAATAAAGTGGACACAGATTGCAAGGACTTCTTTGCTGAAATTTCAGTTAAACAGTCCTTGCAATCTGTGTCCGTCTGTTATGTCTGATAACCTAAAGCGTATTTGATAAATCATTCCCGCAATCTGCACGCCCCACTTTGCGGGAGTTTTTGCAGAAAGCCCTTTTCAAATACGCTCTGGAAGTTAATATAATTAAATTTCTACAAGAATTCCCTTCTCTTTATCATACTTACAATATTTGCCATTTCCGGAAATAAATGGCTGATAAGTATTCGTACGTGTATCTTTCACATATACAATTCCTGTGGCGATCATTTCTACCAATGAGAAACGTTTACTCAGGCTTGAGATCCAGGAGTAGGTTTTATTACTGTCAGAATCAGCAGCAACCAGACTGTATCCCTCTTCACACGGTTTCAGAGAGAAGTAAATTTTCTCCGGCTTAGAAGTCTCTTTAAATACCTGGCTTGCTATATAAGTAGAAAAATTCTTCTCCACAAACTGCTGGAAAGAGTATAAGGTATAAACCTCTCCGCTGACTTCGTCTGTAATCCGGTCTCCGCGCTGCAGACGCGCCTTGATCAGAGACAAAGTCTCAATGGTCCAGTTGATAAAGGAAATGCTGCTGTAGGTCATGCTCTCCAAAAGCTGGTCGATCAGTTTCTTTGTGAGAACATTTGATTTCGTTGCTTCGTTAAACAATTCTTCATTCATAATCCGCACCCTCCATAACATATATATGTTAATTGATAATCTTAATTATAAGATCTTATTTTGTTAAAATCAATAATTTCTCCTTCGTTTTTGTATTATTTGTTATTGTTATTATTTTATAGTTACTGTTCATTGGTAACATTCCGCGAGGTGTTTTTTGTGAACAAAGTTCACGGAAAACCCGAGAATTGCGGCGCGAAATCATGCGAATGCATGATTTCTGTGCATCGCGGAGCGGTTACTGCTCACGGAGTGAACAGTAATATTTTATATATTGTTTGCCTTTAACACAAAACCATGTTATCATCATAAGAGTTGGAGTTTGTAAAAAGCAAAAACAAATTTTACGAATTTGGAAGGAAAAATTTATGGAAAAACATCATCATGAACGAAGTACTTTTTCCGGTAAACTGGGATTTGTACTGTCTGCTGCCGGAGCTTCCGTCGGACTGGGAAATATATGGCGATTTCCTTACCTTGCGGCAAAATACGGCGGTGGAATTTTTTTACTGATTTACATTATTCTGGCACTTACTTTTGGCTACTCCATGATTGTCGCCGAAACCGCCCTTGGCCGAATGACAAGAAAAAGCCCGGTAGGTGCTTTTGGAAAATTTGGCAAGTCTAAATGGCTGTCCTTTGGTGGCTGGATCAATGCTATCATTCCAGTCCTGATCGTGCCATACTATTCTGTTATCGGCGGATGGGTTATCAAATATCTGATCGAATATATAAAAGGTAACAGCCAGAAGCTGGCAGAAGACGGATATTTTTCTGAGTTTATTTCGAATGGTACCTCCACAGAGGTCTGTTTCCTTATTTTTGCAATTTTAACAGTTGCAATCATTTATGCAGGAGTCCGAAACGGAGTAGAGCGCGTTTCCAAATTTATGATGCCGGTTCTGGTATTTTTATCTGTGCTTATTACTGTTTACTCTGTTACAAGACCAGGTGCCCTTGCAGGAGTGAAATATTTCCTGGTACCAAATATTGAGAATTTCTCCTGGATGACAGTGGTAGCCGCCATGGGTCAGATGTTTTATTCCCTGTCTATTGCCATGGGAATTCTGGTAACCTTTGGCTCTTATATGAAAAAGGACGTATCTATCGAAGGTTCCACCAAGAATGTAGAAGTGTTTGACACTGCAATTGCCATTATGGCAGGTCTGATGATCATTCCGGCTGTGTTTGCATTCTCCGGTGGAGATCCGGATACTTTACAGGCAGGACCGGCGCTTATGTTCATCACCATTCCCAAGGTATTTGCCAGTATGGGGTTGGGAACTCCCATTGGGATTCTGTTCTTTGTACTGGTGCTGTGCGCAGCTCTTACCAGCTCTATTGCCCTGACGGAGAGCGCTGTATCTACCTTCCAGGACGAACTGAGATGGCACAGAAAGAAAGCAACCGTTATTGTTGGTGTGATCATGATTCTTCTTGGAACTCTTTCTTCCCTTGGATATGGACCGCTTGGCTTTGTAAAAATCATTGGAATGCAGTTTCTGGATTTCTTTGATTTCCTCACCAATTCTGTAATGATGCCAATTGCCGCACTTGCAACCTGTCTTTTAATTTCCAGAAAAGTGGGAGTGGAAAAGATTGAGGAGGAAGTAGTAGCTGAAGGCGGAACTTTCCGCAGGAAAAAGATTTTTAACTTTATGATCAAATACCTCTGCCCGATATTTGCAGCAATTATCCTGCTTAGCTCTGTAGCAAATGCATTTGGACTGATTTCCATGTAAATGATTTGTAACTGCTCTGTACCTTCTCAGTTACCACTTCGCGAAATAATACCTGCTGAATAAATACAATAATTTTTTAATCGCCCCACCCATCTCAGGTGGGGCGATTGTATAAGGAACTGCCTCCATATCTACAAAGCTTTGAAGTCTGCCACATTTCCATCAATAACGCACACAACTTTTCCCTATATCTGCTTTTTACAATATGGTTACATTTATCACTACCAAAACATGTATAATAGAACCAGTACATCGAATAAAGATTATTTTTCAGAGTATACAAGAAAGGACCCGAAATGAAAGCCAGAATACTTGTAATAGAAGATGAACCAGCAATCAATAACTTACTCTGCATGAACCTGGAAGTCACCGGCTACCAGACCGTAAGCTACCTGGACGGCAATGACGCCAGCGAAGGAATTGCCTGGGATCATGATTTCCAGTGCGCCCTTGTAGACATTATGCTCCCTGGAAAAGATGGATATACCCTTTTACCAGAACTAAACCACTACGGCATTCCCGTCATTTTTCTCACCGCCAGGGCCGACATCGCAAGCAAAGTAAAAGGCCTTAAAGAAGGTGCCGAAGACTATATAGTAAAGCCCTTCGAGATGCTGGAAGTAATGGTCCGCCTGGAGAAAGTACTGGAACGTCACGGAAATATACAGGAGCAGATACAGATTGACGATATTACCATAGACACCATAAGCCATACCGTTACCAGAAATGGAGAGGAAATTTACTTGAAACCAATGGAATACAACTGCCTTATGATGTTCGTCCGCAATCCCAATAAAGCTCTTACAAGAGAGCAGCTTCTGGCCGGCCTCTGGGGCGTGGAATTCGAAGGAGAAACAAGGACAGTAGATGCACATGTGGGACGTATCCGCAAGAAGCTGGGCTGGCAGGACAGGATCAAAACCATTCCCCGTATTGGATACCGACTGGAGGTGGAATTTTGAAGCTTTTTACAAAAATCTTTTTACAGGTGGCCTGCATGATCCTGATTTTATCCTCCGCTGTTTTTTTCTATACTTCATATCGCTGGAAGAATCAGAGTATTCAGTATATCAATAACTATGAATATACCAAATTTCAGAATAATCTTTTACAATTTGAAGAGAAATTAAGACTTACAAGCAGTCAGTCCGCTAATTCCGATGAGAAAGTCCGAAACCGAATTCTGATCTACGCTTTCCGACAGATTTTCCATGACAATGCTGTTCTATATCAGAATGGCGAAGAACTTTACAACGGTACCGCCTATGCCTTCGATGTTCAGGGAATCCAGGAGCAACTGGGAGAAGTGGAATTACACGGAAAATGGTATGACGCGGATACTTATATCTGTGATCCCCTTATCAGCAAAGCCGACGGTAAAACACTGTTGCTTTTTTTTTATTCCTCCACAGAGTCAACTACAAATCTGAATTATCAGATTGTCACTTATAAAGATGTTTCTGATGTTCTGGAGAGTAACAGGATCCTTTTTTATCAGGCGGGTATGTTGACGCTGGTTCTTCTTCTGTTAACCGGAACAATTCTCTTTTTCAGCCTGCGGAAAATTATGGCACCCCTTACAAAATTAAGGAAAGCTGCGGTTTCTGTATCTGAAGGCAAATATGATATACAAGTTCCAGCAGAAGGAGATACGGAACTGGCGCAGGTTGGCAAATGCTTTAATCAGATGTCCTCCAAGGTAAAAGAGCAGATTGAATGCCTTTCCACTATAAACCATACACAACGACAGTTAATGGGAAGTCTTGCCCACGAGCTGAAAACACCTATGACCTCTATCCTGGGATATGCAGATACCCTTCTCACAGTGCGCCTGCAAAGACAGCAGCAGGAGAGAGCTCTCTCCTATATTTCCAGTGAATGCCGCAGGCTGTCCCGACTTTCGGTAAAAATGCTGGAACTTACCGGATTATATGAAACTGGGGAGGCACGATTTGCCCCAACAGAAAATTCAGTGAAAGCTTTTCTGGAGGATTCCAGACAGCTTAACCTCTGCCGTCTGAAGGAGAAGAATATCTGTCTGGAACTTCAGTGTGAACCTGCTGATCTGAAGAAAAACTTTGACAAAGATCTTATGTTAAGTCTGGTAAACAATTTTATTGACAACGCAGTAAAAGCCTCCGCGGACAATTCCAGACTCATACTGGAAGCAACGGCTGAGAAACTGATGGTCCGGGATTTTGGCAAAGGAATCCCGGCTGAAGATCTTGATAAAGTGACAGAGGCATTTTATATGGTTGACAAATCCCGTTCCCGGGCCAATGGAAGTGTGGGACTTGGACTTGCACTTTGTAAAAAAATCGCAGATATACATGGATTTCAGTTGAAAATTGAAAGTGAAATAGGAAAGGGAACCTGTGTATTCATTAAATGGTAACGAATTTCTTTCCAGATTACAATTCAGTTACAATTTACGGAAGATTTGGTGTAATTCCAAGTACTATAATCTATATCAGAACATAACCGGATGATTACTATGAGCAATATCAAACACCCGTTCCCCTGGGTCTCCGGTTATGTTCAAACATCGAAAGGGAGACTTCACACAAATGAGAAAGAATATAGAAAGAATAATCGGACTTACTCTTTGCATGGGAATGTTAGCGGGATGTGCACAGACACCAGAATCTTCCCTTGTAAGGCAGAAGGGAAATAAAGCACTGGATTCTTACAAAGAAGCGGATGACAAGGATGTCAATATGGCAGGAAATGCCTCTTCCGCTGATCAGACAACTGCTTCTGAAAGTACTGGTACAAGTGATACTGCTGCCTCCACTGACGTTCACCCGGATAATGCCTCAGCTGCCAGAACCACTATCCGCGACCTGATCAATGCGCCTGAGACTTACAAAAGTCAGGTAACAGACGACACGTCTAAGCTTGTGGTAAATACGGATGCAGCTGTAGAAATACCAGATGTGGAAAAGATATCTGCAATTTCTGTTACACCAGCTGCAGTCACACAGGATCTTCTTGATGGTATCACGGATGCCTTTTTCTCAAATGCGAAGATTTACACTGCAGACAGCTATTATGTACAGACAAAGGATGAGATCAAGAAAAAAATCGATGAATTAAAAAAAGATGTTGCCAACGGTAATCTGGATCCCAATAATTGGGGAACCGATGATAATGGCAATCTCGTATATGATATTTACGATGACATTGATTATAGGGAAAGCCAGTATGAATCTGCACCTGAAACGAGAAATCTGGTAGAAGGAAGACCTGCCGTGGGAGTGCAGACATACAGCAATACTGGTGAAGTTATGGAAGACAATGCTTTTACCGGTATCGCCCAGTTAGATGACGGCTCCCAATATTCTTATCGTACCTCTTCCTGGGGAGCCTATTCTTTGGAAGTAAGAATCCAGAAGATAGCCCAAAAAGACGGTAAAGAAATCCCTTCTGACGCTGTCTGGTCCGATTATTCCAGCAGCAGTCCATATGAAAAACCTACCGAAAAATCTATTGGAATTTCGTTGGATGACGCGAAGAAATTAGCCCAGGAAAAAGCAGATGCCATGGGCCTTGACGATTTAAACCAATGCGGATGGGATTATGCGATTCAGACGTCCATTGGAACAGATGATAACTCCAGTTATCTCGGAAGTGGTTATGTTATCTACTACAGCCGTACCATAAATGGAACTCCGCTTACCTATACCATGGATGCAGGTGGAGCGCTTGAAGACATGGACAGTACTATGGAAACCTGGGCTTACGAAAACCTTTATTTTTATGTAAATGCAGACGGAATCGACAGCATGACTTATTGCAATCCATACACCATCGGAGAAACTAAGACTGAGAATTTAAGCCTGCTTCCATTCAGCGAGATCATGAATATCTACGAAAAAATGATGATCGTCACCAACGCGGACAACCTTACCTATGAAAATTCCAGGGTATTCAATATTGACCGTATCGTTCTTGGCTATGCCAGAATTTATGAGCCATCCACAGATGCCCATACCGGTCTTCTGGTTCCTGTCTGGGATTTCTTCGGATCCCGCAAGATTGACTCCGAATATGATGGCGAAACCTACTCAGATACGACAGATTGGCCTACCTGGAGCTTTCTTACCATCAATGCAGTAGACGGAAGTATTATAGACCGTAGTCTGGGATACTGATATGAAGCAGACACTTGGAATTGTACGCTACAATTTCTTCGGCTTTTTCCGTAATCCCAAAGTGATTTTTACCCTCTTTCTGGAATTTGTGCTCAGTTTTCTGCTTACAGGAAGAATCATGGTTGTTATGGATAACTACAATACGCCTGTACAGGCAATTGAACCTTTCCTGTGGACCTTCGGGGATGGAACAGCAGTGCTTCTAAGTTCCATGCTTTTGCTTTTGCTGTTCTCCGACCTGCCGAAAATGACACCAGTCACTCCTTATCAGCTGATCCGTAACACCAAGAAGAAATGGCTCTTAGGCCAGTTTGTCTATATTACATTCGTAACGATTTTATATACATGTTTTATGCTTTTGTTTACTTCTGTGCTGTGCATGAAGGACAGCTATCCAGGCAATCTGTGGAGTGACACAGCAGCACTGCTTAGACAGTATCGATTCAAATAAAAGTTCTACTGAATACAGCAGTTCCATTTCCGACAGTAGTTTCACGGCTATGGACAGTCCCGGGAATAATATTTCACCAATGTCCAGTCTTCCTTGTAAAGTTGTTGCAATACTCCCCGGAGAAGATGATCAGATCTATAGCCCTCTCTCCCAGGCAAAAATTCTGTGCAGCGAATCTGGCACTGCGCTGACTGTAACAAAGGTGTTGCTAAAGATAAAGGGAAAGACCAATCTTGAAAACGCTAAACAGCATTTTGAATAACAAAGATACTTCCTTTTCAGGTGTAAATAAATATCTGCTTATGTTATACTATTGTACAAGACCAATAAAAAGGAGCACTCTATAATGAACAGACAGGAACTACTTAACCAAATTGAGCATTATACCCCGTTCAATGAACAAGAAGAGACGGATAAGCAGCTTATTCTGAACTGGATCAGAAATAATACCAATGCTTTTTCCAGAGAAAACACGGTAGCACATATGACTGCTTCTGCCTGGGTGGTAAATCAGGATAAAAGCAAAATTCTCATGGTCTATCACAATATTTATAATTCCTGGTCCTGGCTGGGAGGGCATGCGGACGGAGAAACGGATTTACTTGCAGTTGCCCTTCGGGAAGTGAAAGAGGAAGCGGGGATTTCCCATGTCTGTCCTGTATCTGAGGAGATTTTTTCTTTGGAATCCCTTACAGTAGATGGACATGTGAAAAAGGGCAAATATGTGTCCAGCCATTTACATCTGAATGTAACATATCTGCTGGAAGCAGATTTTGAGGAAGCTGTCTCCATAAAAGCCGACGAGAACAGTGGTGTCGCCTGGTTTTCCCCTGAAGAAGCGCTGAAGAAATCTACAGAACCATGGTTTGTAGAACATGTGTACTCCAAGCTGATTGAGAAAATGTAATGAAAGAAGCCAACAATTATAATACTTATATTATACAAAGAAAGAGAAGAGAACATGAGTGAGAAAATTGTAGTTTGCCTTGAAAAAGGTGGCGCAAGAGATATGGCTGAAGCTTTTTCCAGGCGCACAAATACCCCAATCTCTGAAAAGCCGGGAGAGCACCTGACGGTGCTTTTTAATTCCAAAGGTGTTTCTTTAACCGGATATGGTCTGGCTTATCAGGGAGATTTCGAAAATATGCTTCACCGGGTGACCAACGGAAGATTACAGCATGAAATGCTGGTACGGGCTTCCAAATCAGAAAAGCCAGGGCGTAAGGCGATAGATGCCACAGCAGGTATGGGAGAGGATGGATTTCTTCTGGCTGCCCAGGGGTATGAGGTAACTCTGTATGAGCAGAATCCAGTGATTGCTGTTCTTTTGAAGGATGCCCTGCGCCGGGCAAAGAAGCATCCCATATTGAAAGAGATCGCTGCCCGCATGAAACTGACAGAAGGCAACAGCGTGGAATTAATGCCCGCACTCCTGGATCCTGTAGACGTCATATACCTGGATCCCATGTTCCCCGCAAGACAAAAGTCCAGCCTGATCAACAAAAAACTGCAGCTCATCCAGAAGCTGGAGCCCCCATGCTCCCAAGAGACCGACCTTTTCGACGCCGCTATCAGCGCAGACCCGGATAAGATCATTGTAAAACGACCGCTGAAAAGTGATTTTCTGGCAGGAAGGAAGCCTTCTTATACGTTAAGCGGAAAAGCGATTCGATATGATTGTTATACGTTGTAGAGGAAATAAATTAGCAGAGCAGGCAGATGAATAAATGATATATGCATAGCAGCATTTTTATAATCCTTTTCGATTACTGTCAGAAGTGCTAGTGCAAATTAGAAGCAACTATGTATAATAAGAATAAAAAGGACAGTATTGCTTATAAGAAAGGAGAAAATGCTTATGAGAAATGGTAAAAAATCATTAAAAAAAGCCAGCGTACTGCTTACTACCTTCTTACTTGTAGTAATGTGTCTGGCAGTGGATACCACATCTGTAAGTGCCGCGAAGATCAAACTGAACAAAACAAAGCTTACCTTGACCCAGGGCAAGAAATACCGTTTAAAGGTAAAAGGCACAAAAAAGAAAGTGAAATGGTCCTCCACAAAGAAATCAGTGGCAACTGTCAATAAAAAGGGTGTCGTTACAGCAAAGAAAAAAGGAACTGCATATATTAAAGCTAAAGTTGGCAAAAAAACATACAAGTGTAAGGTTACTGTTAAGAGTAAAAAAGCACCTGCAAAGCCAGCACCTACAACACCTTCTGCTCCGGTAAATCCGCCGGCAGAGCCTACAGCAACACCTACCACAGCTCCAGCAAAAACACCAGTACTAAGTGCAACATCTTTAAGCATGCGTAAAGGTGAATATTATCAGCTTAGCGTACAGGATCCTAAGCATCTGCCCGTATGGACCAGTTCAAACAAGAATATTGCAGAGGTAGACAGTCAGGGAAAGGTACATGCAATTAATGTTGGAACAACAGAAATCAAAGTAGATGCAGGGATTGTTCTTACATGCACAGTTACAGTTACCATGGAAACAAAGCCTCAAACTGAACCAGTTCTTTCGAAAGCAGTTATAAAAGGGCAGCGGTCAGTCAAGAATGAAGCTGGCGAATCTGTAGTGATCGAGATTCCTCTGAATACTTATACCTATACTTTCAGCACAATTCCAACAAACGTGGAAGAATTGAAGCAGTATAACATCAGCGGTGATGATGGGAGATATAAGGTGCTCGCTCTTTATGTCATGTCACTTCGGACCTGGAAACCGGAAAATCAGACAGATTGCGAAGAAATGATCGGATATTTATGCAATAAGCAGTTATCTGTTTATGAGAAGCAGAGATTAGCAGAGCAAATGAAAAAGAGTAAACAGTATCTCTATCTTGGAAATGCATTCTTAAATGGTGCAACTCCGGCGAATGACTACACACCTTCACAGCCTTATTCAATTACATTAACTCAGGATTCTTTAGTAGATGAAGATCAGATATACATTCCGGCAAATCCTTCCATACCATCTCCTGATCAGTATAGAGCCTTTATCTATTGCAAGGCTTCTGACAGTGGTAAATGGATCAATGTTTATAAATCATCTAAGGACGGAAACTGGTATATGTATAAATGGATGGATCTGATCACTTCAATAAAAGCCCCGGCTTCAAGTAATCCATTCTAAATATGTCTTCAGGTGATTCATTCTAATTACAAGAGGGCAGACATCAAAGACCTCGGTTTTTGGTGTCTGCCCTTAATGTATTTTATAAAAATTATATCTGTAACCACTGGGGGTGACAGTATACTAAGAGAAATCTTTTTGGACACTTTGACAGCAGCTTCCCAAACTACTGCCACGGACTCCCCAAAAACAACTTGTGACGATCATCAGCAGTTGCTTATAGAACTATTCTACTAAAAATCATTCTTTCCGTATTAGCTAGCCAGAACGGCTCTCCTGTAGGGCAATGAGTTTCATACCAGTTAAAACCGCCTTTTTCACTTCCAATCTTTCCGATTAATGATGTCTGCCCAAGTGAAAATAGATATTCTACATTTTTAGGCTCTTGATACCATAATAGCAATCTAATTCCTCCCATGCTAAAATACCCTCCATTTCCACTCCAGCCGTATTGAACATGACCATTAGCAAGCAGTCTTGCAATAATACTTGCATCACCCATTTTATATTCCTCCGTTCAGTATTTTATTGGACCTAAACTGTGCTTTAACATATTCTTTTTAAATATAATATATTTTATATTGTATATTAAGTCATTTATCCCGTTTTTATGGTATTATAAGAAAACAAAGAACAGGATAGGAGGCGTTTGAAATGAATCATAATGATATAGTCAGACAGTCATTCAAAAAACAGGCTGAAAAATTTGTAGCATATCATATGTCAAAAGTGGAATATACAGACTATCTGATTCAGAAAATCGCAGCAACAGGAGAAGAACATGCATTAGAAGTAGCTGCCGGGACCTGTATTTGTGGCAGGGCTCTGGCTCCTTATGTAAAGGATATTACCTGTCTGGATATGACGGAAGAAATGCTGGCACAGGGAATCAGACTTGCCGAAGAAAGTCATATAGAAAATATTTACTTTCAAAGTGGTAATGCCGAAAAACTTCCATACGAACCCGAAACCTTTGACCTGGTGATCACAAGGCTTTCTTTCCATCATTTTGACAATCCTGAGAAACCTTTTGAAGAGATGAAACGTGTCTTGAAAAAAGGGGGAAAGATGGTGGTCTGGGATATGGAAGCTGCCGAGGAGCCTTTACGAGAAATTGATGATAAGATTGAAAATATGCGTGATCCTTCTCATACCAGAATCCTCAGCAGGGAAGAATTTGAAGAAATGTTCAAGAAAGATTTTGCACTGCAATGCGAAGAAACTACTCTGGTGCCGGTGAATCTAAAAAGTTGGATGGAACTGACTGATACTTCGGAAGATGTGCAAGAAGAGATAACAAATTTGATGAAAGCTGAATTAGAAGGCGGTAGAAAAACCGGTTTTTCACCATATAATAAAGATTCACAAATCATGTTTGATCATAGATGGCTATTACTAATTGGTGTAAAAAAATAATGGTAATAAAAATAAGCAGGAAACTCCTTTGAAGAGTTCCTGCTTTTCTTGAAATGTCCTAATATTTAGATAGGATTCGGGGGCATATTTATAAATGTAATTACAGCTCTAAAGAATCTTCTGCATCTATTCGGGTTTTGTTACACCAGACATCTGTACAAAATAAAGAAATCTCTGTGCAGATAAAAGCGACGTTGGAAAATAATAGTCAGATGTATAAACTGAAATTGCATACGCTGTGGTCGCCTATGAAGAAAGACGTATGCATAGGAATTATCGGGTATTTTGACATTATAAAATAGAAAAATACAACAAATGTAGGATATGATGGAATTGCCGTTCATGTGTATATCTGGATGGAAGGAACAGACGCTGATTGCGTCAACGGAAAATCTGTTGAAGATGATTCGTCTACTTATGATGTGACAGTAAAACTTGCCGGAGTTGCAAGCGGAAATTAAATGTTCTTTTGAAAGGTCATGGCACGAACCATGGCTTTTCTTTTACCCCAACATCCCCATATTGGCAACTATCCCCACTCACCCCACTCTTTTTCAGTACATTTACTGAATTGCTATTTTCCCGACTTCTCGGCTTGCCATATAGCTGAGAAATTTATGAAATGTTCCTGTTTTTTAAATCCTGCAAATACTACTGATGAGCGTGTAAATTTTCATTCTACAATGTAAAAACTCTTTGTTGACGGATATATTTGGATAAGGATATAATCTGTATCAGAGAATTTACAGGGAGATAAACAAGTATGAGTCAGGATATGATTAATAACCGTTTTTTGGAAGAGTCGGTATTTGCTATTGCCGATGGATACTGCGTGATCAATCTCACAAAGAATATTGTACGTGGTTCCATGTATCAGGTAGTTAATGGAAAAAAATATAATCTGAATGAACAATTAGGTTTGCCGGAAAATTCAAGCTTACAGAGTCTGGTGGATGCATAGGCATTGACCATACCTGAAGAAGGTCTTCAAGATTTTCTGCACGAGTTTGACAGAGAACGACTGTTAAAGCGTTTTGAAAATGGTGAACGGCATATATCATTCCGATATTGGACCAGGACTGCTACTTTTGAGCCCATGCTTGCAGAAGATCACATGGCCCTGTACCGGGAAGAAGAAACCGGAGATATCATTGCAGTCAATTATGTTCTTGACCGTACAGAACATTATCGCTTAGAGGAAAAAGAGAGGGCACTGGAAAAATCAAACAGAGAGTATGCGAAGCTTCTGGAAGAAGAGAAAAAGCATACGGCTATGATCGAGGAATTAACGAAGAAACTGCAAAGTCAGCTGGAGTTATTTACCGTATCCATCCCTGGCGGTGTCAAAATCAGTAATGATGACCCGGAATATTCTTTTAAATATGTTTCAGAACAATTTGCAAATATGCTCGGTTACGCAACACCGAAGGAACTGATGGACGCTTCTGGCGGTAATATTATCGGTCTTGCTCATCCAGATGACGTAAAGGTCGGACTTGCAGATGCATTAAATCAATATACGCATTCCGATCATTATGCTACTATTTACCGGATACGCTGTAAGGACGGCACATACAAATACATCGAAGATCGTGGACAGAAAGTAATAAAGGAAGACGGAACCATTGAACATTGGAATCTCATGCTGGATAAAAATGACTTCATGCACAAATCAATTGCATTGGAAAGTGAAAAGAAAGCAAATAAAAGCAAGTCTGATTTTCTCTCCAGGATGTCTCATGATATGAGAACCCCACTGAATGGCATTATCGGATTGCTGAAGATTGCTGAGAAGCATTTTGATGACAGTGAATTGGTTCTGGAAAATTTCGGAAAAATGCAGGTAGCCGCAGATTATCTATTGTCACTTATTAATGATATTCTTCAGATGAGCAAAATCGAAGATGGAAATGTACCGCTAACGCAGGAAATCATCAACTTTGATGAATTAAGTCAGGATGTTCTGACTATCATAGAACAGCGGGCAAAAGACAGAGGAATTCAAATGCAGTTCCGTTCAAAAAAAGAAGGGCTTCGATATCCTTTTATTTATGGAAGTCCGGTGCATATGAGACAGATTTTTCTTAATATTTATGGAAACTGTATTAAGTATAACCGGATTGGCGGCAAGATAATAACGGTGTTGGATTATACAGAAGTAGTGGATGGAATTACGACATATGAATGGACGATCACAGATACAGGCATTGGCATGAGTAAGGAATATCTGAAGCATATATTTGAGCCGTTTTCGCAGGAAAGGAATGATTCTGGAAGTACACAACAGGGAATTGGACTGGGAATGTCGATTGTAAAAGGCCTGATTGAAAAAATGGGCGGAACAATTAAAATAAAAAGCGAAGAAGGAATCGGATCAACTTTTATTATCAGAATTTCGTTTAAACTTGCTTCCGCACCAGATACAGTAAAGAAAACAGCAGCACAGATGGATATTAGTGGATTAAACTTATTGCTGGTGGAGGATAATGAACTGAACGCAGAAATTGCGAAAACTCTGTTGTCTGATGAAGGTGCAAATCTGACAGTTGCAGAAGATGGACTGCAGGCGGTCAGGATGTTTCAGAGAAACCGGAAGGTTATTTTGACGCAATTCTGATGGATATCATGATGCCTGTAATGGATGGGCTTACTGCGACAAAAACAATCCGGTCACTGAAACATCCTGATGCTGAGACAATTCCAATCATTGCCATGACAGCAAATGCTTTTCAGGAGGACGCTGAAAAATGTATTGCTGTTGGAATGAATGCACATCTGGCAAAACCTTTGGATATTGAGAAAGTAAAGATGACCATTTATAAATATATATAAGAAAAGTCAGCAAGGAGGTATTGACGCATGTTTAGAGAAATATATAATTTGCACAGCACTCTTATTGCGTCCAATGATAACATCTCCATGCCTGTTGATAAGATAATGATATGAGCAAAAACGTCTTTTCATCTGTTTGAGGAAAGACGTTTTTTATATGAAAATGTTTTGGAAGAGGAGTGACCGAAAATGAGTTTATTATGGATGGAATATGAAACAGAGTTTGAACACTTGGTAGAGAATGGTGATCACGCACAATATCATCCAGATGATGGGCGGAACCATTCAGGTAGAGAGCAAACTGGGAGAAGGAAGCCATTTTGAGGTGATTCTTCCGATAGAACTAGATAAAACAGCGGATCGAAGTATCAGATCCCGGATGGAAGTTATAGATACCGTATCTATGATTGGACCTTATATGAATGAAGTCCTTCCGCCGACACCGCCAAAGCGAAAACAGCAGCCTATAGATATTCCAGATTTATACACTTTTTTCTTTACACAATAATATCCTTGAATTTATATTCATGAGTAGGTATAATAAAATATA
This sequence comes from Ruminococcus sp. RTP21358st1_G6_RTP21358_211008, assembly GCF_040908885.1. Lineage (NCBI taxonomy): Bacteria > Bacillati > Bacillota > Clostridia > Eubacteriales > Oscillospiraceae > Ruminococcus > Ruminococcus sp. RTP21358st1_G6_RTP21358_211008. The sequence goes on along the minus strand of NZ_JBDGDM010000003.1, from coordinate 244 downwards.
GTATGTCAAATTTTAGCTGTTAAATGATGGCTTGTGTCAAATAATAGTTAATAATTACAAAGTAGTATAATATTCACTTTTTTATCCCATAAAAAATACTGCAATATCAGCTAAGTTAGCAACCACCAGTTCAACTCAACATCATAAACTTAAGATTAGATATTACACATTTATATTATCCTGCTAAAAACTCATTTCAAAAGGGCAGATTAAAACGAAGAGAAATCTTCACAGAGCTCCTTCT